>DATJQT010000073.1:0-12482 GCA_035505475.1 Vulcanimicrobiaceae bacterium | reverse complement strand
TGCTGCCCGAGGTGCTGGGGCCGATCACGGCGAGGACCTTGTCGCGCTTGATCAGCCGGTCCACGGCGGTGACCGCCTTGGTGGCGTCGCTCTCGTCGTCGTACACGATCACCTCGACCTTGTGGCCTTTGATGCCTCCGGCCTTGTTGAGGTCCTCCTCCAGCATCTTGGCCGTGTTCCGCTCGGGCTCGCCCAAGAACGAGGCCGGCCCGGTGATCGAGAAGATCGCGCCGATCTTGAGCGGTTCGGCGGCACAGCTGACCCCGACCCCCATCAGCACAAGCAGGAAACCGACGAAGCCCACAAGCAGAACCGCGGGTGTCCAGCGTTCACATCGCATAGATTTCCTCGCCGGAAAAGACGCGAATGCCAGCCTCCTGAAGCGCGGCAATCGCAGTCTCGGGTTCATCGAATCGGAATATGATGACCGCGTTCTGGCCCGATTTCTGGACGAACGCGTACATGTATTCCACGTTCAGGCCGGCGGCCTCCAGCGTGGTGAGAATGCCCCAGAGACCGCCTGGCCGGTCCGGCAGCTCCAGCGCGACCATCTCGGTCACGCCAACCGTGAATCCATGCTCTTTCAGCACGCGCAGGCCGACAGCCGGCCGGTCCACGATCAGCCGGAGGATCCCGAAATCGGCGGTGTCGGCAAGCGAAAGCGCGCGGATGTTCACGCTGTTCTTCGCGAGCACCCCGGTGATCTCGGCCAGGCGGCCCGAGCGGTTCTCCAAGAACACGGAGATCTGCTGCAGCGTCATGGTGCGCCTCCTTCCCCAGCGGAAGCGTCTTGCTTATCAGATACGCCCAAACCATGCAAGCGAGAAGCGGATAGCGATCCGCTTCATGGTTTTGAACAATCTGAGACGCTCGTTTGTCGTGCGATTGGATCGGAGTCTACGCTCGCCCGGGAAAGCGCGGCTCGGGCTTCGCCAGGCGAGCGTGGACGGTGTGATAGGTGAGGGTTTTCAGGAGCACTGAGAGGTCTACGTACTGGACCTTCACGCTCTCGGAGACGGTGAGTTGCGTGGGCGCAAAGTTCAGGATCGCGGTCACGCCGGCCTCGACCAAAAGGTCGGCCACGGACTGCGCGGCCGGCGCCGGGACGGTGAGCAGCGCGATCTTGACCTTCAGCCGGCGCAGGGTGGGGACCAGGCTGGCCATTCCCTGGATCGTGATCCCGCCGACGACCTGGCCGTCCTTCCCCGGATCGGTGTCGAACGCCACGGTCAGCTTGAAGCCGCGCGCCTGGAATCCCTTGTAGGCCAAGAGCGCGGAGCCGAGATTTCCCACCCCGACCAGGGCCACCTGCCAGTCCTGCTTCAGGCCGAGAATCCGCTCGAGGTTGTGCGTCAGCTCCGCGATGTAATACCCGAGGCCGCGTACGCCGAACTGGCCGAAATAGGCGAGGTCCTTGCGGACCTGGGCGGAATTGAGGCCGAACCGCTCGGCCAGCTCGCGCGAAGAGACCGAGACCGCGCCCTCCGCCGTCAGCTCTTCCAGGCAGCGCAGGTAGATGGAGAGGCGGGTAACGGCCTTTTCCGGAATCTTCGCCGGCTTCATCCGGACCTCGAATCAGCCCAGCAGCGGCGCGACCGAGCGCAGCGCCGCCTCGAGAAAGCTGGATGGGACGAGGCCAAGCAGGAGCGTTCCCAGGGCGGCCAGGGCGAGCGCAACCGCCAGCGCGGGTGCGGTCCGCTCTGCCGGGATGTCCGGCGCGCCGGGCGACATGTACATCAGCACGGTGACGCGGAGATAGTAGAAGGCGGACACCACGCTGTTCAAGACGCCGATCACGGCCAGGGCGATCTGATGCGTCTGCACGGCGGCGCTGAAGATGTACAGCTTGCCCATGAAGCCTGCGGTGGGCGGTACGCCGGCGAGCGAAAACATGAACAGGGCCATCGCGGCACCCAGCACCGGCCGCCGCAGGCCGAGCCCGGCGTAGTCCTGGATCGCCAGCCGCTCCTGGTTGCCCTTGGCCAGTGCGAGCATGACGCCGAAGGCCCCCAGGTTCATGCAGGTGTAGGCGACCAGATAAAACAGGATGCTCGCGCTGCCGAGCTTCGACCCGGTGACTAACGCGACCAGCAGGTACCCCGCGTGCGCGATGGAGCTGTAGGCGAGCATGCGCTTGATCTGCGTCTGGGCGATGGCCACAACGTTCCCGAGCGTCATGGACAGGATGGCGAGGACCCAGAGCACCCGGCTCCATTCGAGCTGGAGCGCGGGGAGACCCATCATCAGCAGCCGCAGGAACGCGGCGAACGCGGCGGCCTTGGTCCCGGCAATCATGAATGCCGTGACGGTGGTCGGCGCGCCCTCGTACACATCCGGCGCCCACATGTGGAACGGGACGGCGGCCACCTTGAACGCGAAGCCGACGAGCAGGAGCCCCATGCCGATCGTCAGCAGGAGCGGGCTGTGTACCCGCCCAAGAGCCAAAACCTCCCGCACCCGCACGAGATTCGTGCTGCCGGTCGCCCCATACACGAACGCGATGCCGTACAGGAGGAAGCCTGAGGCGAACGCGCCCAGCAGCAGATACTTGAGCGCCGCCTCGTTGGAGCGGGCCTGCTCGCGCAGGAAGCCCGCCAGGATGTAGAGCGAGATCGAGAGGGTCTCCAGCCCGAGGAAGATCGTGATCAGATCCAGGCTGCCGGCCATGACGATCATGCCGAGCGTGGCGAAGATGAGCAGGGCGGAATACTCGCCGTGCTCCAGGCCGGTCCGCCGGATGTACCCCATCGAGATCAGCAGGGTCAGCGCGGCAACCAGCAGGAAGATGAGGCTGCAGGATGCGGTGAACTGATCGGTCACGAGCATGCCGCCGAACGCGACCTGCGGCCGTGGCCAGCAGGACAGCACGGCCCCGCCCGTGGCCAGCACGCCAACGAGGCTGAGCGCCGGCAGACGATCCCGCCCCTCCGGCGAGAGCACGGGGTCGAGCACGAGGACCAAAAGACCCGTTCCGCCCAGCAGGATCAGCGGCAGCACCGCCCCCCAGGGGGTCTGGGCAAGACTAATATCCATGGCGCCTCTCCGAGGCGGCAGCGAAATCCGACAGCGAAGAATGCGAAAGCGTAAGACGTAATCCGCCATCGCGTAATTCGGCGTCTGCTACCTTTGTCCCTGTCGCTGTCCCTGTCGGGTTTTCGTGTTCGGCGCTTGGCGCTCCGCCCTGAACACGCTGCAGCAACTGGCGCACAGAGGCGTCGGTCGTGCGCAGGAACGGCGTGGGATACACGCCGATCCAGACGATCAGGGCCAGCACGGGGACGAGCACGGCAATCTCGCGGGTAGTCAGGTCGGGCAGGTTGCGATTCTGCTCGTTTGTCATCGGGCCGTACATCACCCGCTGGAACATCCAGAGCATGTACACGGCCGCGAGAATGATCCCGGAGCTGGCCACGACCGCCCAGAGTGCATGCACCCGGAATGTCCCCACCAGGATCAGGAACTCTCCCACGAAGCCGTTCAGGCCGGGCAGACCGATCGAGGACAGCGTCACGAGCAGGAACGCCACCGTGAATGCCGGCATCACCCGCGCCAGGCCGCCGAAATCCTCGATCATGCGCGTGTGCCGCCGTTCGTAGAGCATACCCACCAGGAGGAACAGCGCCCCCGTGGACAGCCCGTGATTGATCATCTGCAGGATGGCGCCCTGGACGCTCTGGCTGGTCAGCGCGAAAATCCCGAGCATGACGAACCCGAGGTGGCTGACCGAGCTGTAGGCGACCAGCTTCTTCAAATCGGGCTGAACCATAGAGACCAGGGCCCCATAGATGATGCCGACGATCGCCAGCCAGGCGAAGAGCGGGGTGAAGTATCGGGTCGCGTCCGGAAACAGCGGAAGAGCGAAGCGGAGGAAGCCGTACGTGCCCATCTTGAGCAGGACGCCCGCAAGGATGACCGACCCCGCCGTCGGCGCCTCGACGTGCGCGTCAGGCAACCAGGTGTGGAAAGGAAACATCGGCACCTTGATCGCGAACGCAACGGCGAAGGCCAGGAACAGCCAGACCTGAGTCGCGAACGGCAGCGACAGGCGCGTGAGGGCGAGCAGGTTGAAGGTGGGCGTGCCGGAGGCCCCGCTCGCAAAATAGAGCGCGATGATCCCGACCAGCATCAAGACGCCGCCGGCCATTGTGTAGAGGAAGAACTTCACCGTGGCGTAGATCCGGCGCGGCCCCCCCCAGATGCCGATCAGGAAATACATCGGGATCAGCATGCCTTCCCAGAAGACGTAAAACAGGACCAGGTCCAGGGCAAGGAAAACGCCCAGCATCCCGGTCTCCAGAACCAGCATGCAGACCATGTACTCCTTCACGTACTCCGTGACCGCGGTGTACGACGAGAGGATCGCGATGGCGCTGAGGAACGTCGTCAGCAGGACGAGCAGCAAACTGATCCCGTCCACGCCGAGGTGGTACTCCGCCCCGATCCAGGCGATCCAGGGCGCCTGCTCCACGAGCTGCATCCCGGCCTGTGCCGGATCGAACTGGGCATAGATGCCGAGCGAGAAGAAGAACGTCGCCAGCGAGACGATAAACGCCCCGTTCTTGATGAAGCCCTCGTTCTGCCGGTCGGCAAACAGCAAGAGCACTGCGCCGACCAGCGGGAGGAAGGTGACGATGGACAGCAGACCGATCACGTCAGTTCCCTACCGCGCGAGCGCCAGATACCCGATGATGGCGACGACGCCGATCAGAAAGCTCAGCACGTAATTCATGACGTACCCGGTTTGCAGGTAGCGCATCAGGGTGCTGCCGGCCCGGACCAGCCCGCCGATGCCGTTCACGGAGCCGTCCACGACCGGCTCGTCGAATCGCCGCCACAGCCACACGGAGGCCCGATAGATCGGCCCGACAAACACATGCTGGTACAGCTCGTCCACGTAGTATTTGTCGCGCAGCACCCGATACACCCCGGGATACCGCGCGACGAGCCGGGCTGCCAGCTCGGGCCGGCGGAGGTAAAACACCCTGGCCACCACGATCCCAAGCACCGCCATGATGAGGGACACGGCAGCCATCGCGACCATCAGGCCCAGGCCGTGTGCGGCCGGCTCGCCTGCCCCGGCAAACACCGGCTCGACGAGATGGTGATACACGCTGCCATCCGGCGGGAATCCCACGAAGCCGACGCCGAACGCGAACACGGCCAGGATGATGAGCGGCACCGTCATGACGGCCGGCGACTCGTGCGCATGGGCGTGGGGGTTGCGCGATTGCCCCTCGAACGCCAGGATATAACAGCGCAGCATGTAGAACCCCGTGAGGCACGCCCCGCCGGCGCCGAAAACCCACAGCATCACGTGGCCGCTCGCAAAGGCGCCGAACAGAATCTCGTCCTTGGACCAGAAGCCTGCCAGCGGAATGATGCCGGCATTCGCGAGCGCCCCGATCAGGAACGTGATGGCCGTGATCGGCATCTGCCGGCGTAGGCCACCCATCTTGGTCAAATCCTGCTCGCCGTCCAAGCCGTGAATGACCGATCCGGCGCCGAGGAACAGGAGGGCCTTGAAAAAAGCGTGTGTCATCAGATGGAAAATGGCCGCCGCATACGCCCCCACGCCGCAGCCCAGGAACATGTACCCGAGCTGCGAAATGGTCGAGTAGGCGATCACCCGCTTGATGTCCGTCTGGACCAGCGCAATGGTGGCGGCGAACACGGCCGTGAGGCCGCCGATCCAGGCCACCACTTCCATCGAGAACGGCGCCAAATTGAACAGCGGGGCCGAGCGGGCCACCATGTACACGCCGGCCGTGACCCTGGTGGCGGCGTGGATCAGCGCCGAGACGGGCGTCGGGCCCTCCATGGCATCTGGCAGCCAGACAAACAGCGGAATCTGCGCCGATTTCCCGGTGGCCCCGAGGAAGAGCAGGAGCGTGAGCACCGTGACGAGTGCGCCGCCGGCGTCCAGCTTCCCCGGTGCCGCGCTGAAGACATCGCCGTAGCGCAGCGTGCCGAGCGTCGTCCAGAGCAGCATGACGCCCAACCCGAATCCGAAGTCCCCCACCCGGTTGACGATGAACGCTTTCTTCCCCGCCTCCGCTGCCGAGGGGCGCTCGAACCAGAAGCCGATGAGGAGGTACGAGCACAGACCGACGGCCTCCCAGAACACGTAGAGGAGGAGATAGTTGTTGGCCAGGACCAGCATCAGCATGGAAAACGTGAAGAGGTTCAACAGCGCGAAGAACCGGGGGAAGTCCCGGTCGTGATGCATGTAGCCGATCGAGTACACGTGGATCAGGAATCCCACGCCGCTGACCACCAGGATCATCACGGAGGACAGGGGATCCAGCAAGAGGCCCCAATCGGCCTGGAATCCGCCGACGCCGATCCAGGGGGCGATGATCTGCTCGATCCGGCGGCTACCCTCCGGCATGCCCAGCAAAGACGCCACCGCCCAGAGCGACGTGAGGAGCGAGAGCGCCACGCTGCCGCACGCGATCGTCGCCACCGCGGACCGCGACATCCGGCGTCCAAAGAAACCGATGGCCAGGAATCCCAGCAGCGGCCACAGAGGTATCAGCAATAATGGGAGATTACTTTCAGCCATCAATTCTCACCCGATTTCCGACAACGACGCTGGGCGAGATCCGACAGCGAAATCCGATAGCGATCGGACCCGCTCTTTCGCTGTCCCTGTCGGATACCCCTGTCGCCCCGTTCGCGCTCATCACCATTTCAACAGGTTCAGCTCGGCCACGTCCACGGTCTCGCGGTTGCGATAGATGGCCAAAATGATCGCCAACCCCACGGCGGCCTCGGCCGTCGCGACGGCCATGACGAAGAAGACGAAGATCTGCCCGTCCATGGAATCGAGAAAGCGCGAGAACGCGACGAAGCTCAGGTTGACGGCGTTCAGCATCAGCTCGACCGACATGAAGATGATCAGGGCGTTGCGCCGGGTGGCCACGCCGATCACCCCCAGGACGAACAGGTATGCGCTCAAGAACAGATACGCGGACAGCGGCACGTGCATCCGGCACCCCCGCTCAGCTGAAATGCTTCTTGGCCAACACCAGCGCCCCGACGATCGCGATCAGCAGAATCACGGACGTGATCTCGAAGGGGAACAGGTATTGCGTGAACAGTAGCCGCCCGACCGTTTCCGTGGTCCCGAATCCCGGCGTGAGGACCTTCGCCGCGCCCGCGTGCGGTCGGAAGGCGAGGACCAGCACCAGTTCGACCAGCAGCACAGAGGCCAAGCCGCCGGCCAGAAGAATCCGACGGAAATCCCTGCGCGCGTACGGCACGTCCTCGCGCGGGAGGTTCAGCAGCATGATCACGAACAGGAACAGGACCATGATGGCGCCGGCATAGACCAGCACCTGCACCGCCCAGACGAAGTGCGCCTCGAGCAGGATGTACAGGCCCGCCAGCGACCCCATGGTGAGGATCAGATACAGCGCGCTGTAAATGGCATGGCGCTGGATCACGACCAGCAGGCCCGAGATGGCGGCCACCAGCGCTAGCCCGGCAAACAGAATCGGCTCGAGATGGGCGAGGCTCATGTCAGCGCACCGCCGCAACCACCGCGGTGATCACCAGGTTGACCAGCGTGAGCGGCAAGAGCCGCTTCCACCCGAACGTCATGAGCTGGTCGTACCGGAACCGCGGCAGCGAAGCCCGCAACCAGATAAAGATAAACAACAACAGGAACACCTTCCCGACGAACCAGACCGGCGAGGGACCGAACGGACCGTCGGGCCCGCCCAGGAACAGGGTCGTCGCCATCGCCGAGGCCGTCGCCATGTTGGCGTATTCCGCCATGAAGAACATGGCGAACTTCATCGAGCTGTATTCGCTGTGGAAGCCGGCGACCAGCTCGGTCTCGGCCTCGGGCAGGTCGAAGGGCGCGCGATTCGTCTCGGCCAGGGCGCAGATGAAGAAGATGATGAAGCCGAGCGGCTGGCTGAAGAGAAACCAGTTGGGCACCGGCAGGATCGGCAGCCACCACGCGACACCGGACTGCGCCCGCACGATCTCGGACAGTCGCAGCGAGCCCACCATCAGCAGGACGCCGACTACCGACATGCTCATGGACAGCTCGTAACTGATCATCTGCGCCGACGACCGCAATCCGCCGAGCAGCGAGTATTTGTTATTCGACGCCCAGCCGGCCAGGACGATCCCGTAGACGCCGAGCGAGGTGATGCCGAAGACGTAGAGCACTCCCACGTCAATGTCCGTGATCTGGAGCGTGATCGGATGCGGGAGGAGACCGAACAGCGTGGTCGTGCCGCCGAACGGGATGACCGCGAAAGCGATCATCGCCGGGATGACAGAGAGCGCGGGCGCGAGCAAGAACAGCACGCGGTCCACCTGGCTTGGGATCAGGTCTTCTTTGAAGAACAGCTTGATGCCGTCCGCGATCGGCTGCAGCAGGCCGAACGGCCCCACCCGCGTGGGCCCCCAGCGCACCTGCATGTCGGCAATGACCTTCCGCTCGACCCAGGTCATGTAGGCGGCGACCAGCAGCAGCACGCCAAAGACGACCGCCACCTTGGCCACCATGACCGCGAGCGTTTCAATCAACGAGACAGGCATCCGCTCTAACCTTAATCAAAATCCGTGTTCGTGGTCGTGTTCGTCACGATCATGGACACGATCACGGTTCCTTCCGGACCTCAGACGGAATGATCCCCTCCGGTCCGATCATCTGCCAATCAATCCCGTGATACGGACCCGGCTGCGCGGCGATTTCCGTCCAGATCTGCTCGGGGGTGACCACGCCCAGGGGTTTGCCCAACCGCCCTGCGAGGCCGCCCAGGATCTCCGCAACGGGTCGGCAGGCGCCGGCCGGCTCAAGCGCCCGATGAATTTTCTGAATCCTGCCCTGGTAGTTCGTGAAGCTTCCCTCTTTTTCAGCGAACCCCAGCCCGGGGAATACCGCATGCGCCAGGGCGGCCGTCGCATGCCGGAATAGGCTGGTCACGACGACCAGATCGAGCCCGCGGAGCGCGTCTGCTACCGGCAGGTCGGGCCGCTCCTGCGCCAGGTCCTCGTCGAAGACGAACAGTGCCTTCAGACGGCCCGCCCGGGCAGCTTCGATCATCCCGGCCGTGTCCAAGCCATCCGGTCCGGGCAGGACATCAAGGTCCCGCGCGCCATGGCTGTTCGCCGTCTTGTCGGTGCGCCGCAAGATGGCGTCCTCGGGGGCATCGCTCGCCTGCATCTGTACGGGGCGCACCCGGTGATCCACGTGCGGCGTCTGGAGCAGGTCGCGGAAGAAGCGCCGGACCAGGAACAACTCCTCGTTGGTGTGCCGAGACGAGACAATGCAGCCGATGGACGACGCGCCCTGTGCCGCCAGGATGTGCGCCAAAGCCGACGCCACGCTGTCGAGCACGGCTTCGGGCGCGCTGGTGTGCTGCTGATCGCCGCTCTTCACGAGCGGCAGCATCAGCCGGTCGGGATCGTGATGGTAGCGGAACGTGAAGCGGCCCTCATCGCACATCCACCAGCGATTGACCGCCATATTCTCGCGCGGATTGATCCGGAGCAGCTCGTTGCCCGATTGCTTGTCGCGGACGTCCAAAACAACATTGCAGCCCGCGCTGCACAGTGGGCAGACGCTGTGCGTGTGCCGAATCAGGTCCCAGGGGCGCGACTGGAACCGGTACTGGCGGGAGGTGAGCGCACCCACTGGGCAGATGTCGATCACGTTGCCGGAATAGGCGTTGTCCAGCATCTGGCCGGGGAAGAGATTGATCTCGGAGCGATCCCCGCGCGCAAAGACGCCCAGCTCGCCGGTCTTGGGCACCTCGCGGCAGAAGCGGATGCACCGCGTGCACAGGATGCAGCGCTCTTGGTCGAAGATCACGTGCGGCCCGAGCACCACATGCTTGGCGCGCTGAACCTTCGGCTCCACGGACCGGCTCTCGCCCGGGCCGTACTTCATCGTGTAGTCCTGCAGTGGGCACTCGCCGCCCCGGTCGCAGATCGGGCAATCGAGCGGATGATTCAGCAGGTAAAACTCCAAGACCGCTCGCCGCGCCTTCTCCACCTTTGGTGAGTTGGTGGTAACGACCATACCGTCAGCCGCCGACGTGTTGCAGGCGGTGACCAGCTTGGGCATCTTCTCCACTTCGACCTGGCACATGCGGCACTGACCCACGATGGACAGGCCGGGGTGGTAGCAGTAATGCGGAATCTCGATGCCGGCGCTCTTCGCCGCCTCCAAAATGGTGGCCGGCCCAGCCGTCGTCACTTCGATCCCGTTAATCGTCAGCTTCGGCATGCGCGATCCTGAACATGGTACGTCATCAGTGTTTGCGGACGCCCGCCGCGCCCGCGAACGGGCAGGCTCGGTCGCGGATGTGTCGTTCGAACTCGTCCCGGAAGTGCTTGAGGTAGCTCTCGATCGGCATCGCGGCCGCGTCCGACAGCACACAGATCGTCTTGCCTTTCATGTTGTCGCACATATCCAGCAGCAGATCGAGATCCTCTTTGCGGCCCTGCCCGTTCTCGATGCGGCGCAAGACCTTGTGCAGCCACGCCGTGCCTTCGCGGCACTGCGTACACTGGCCGCAAGACTCGTGGTGATAGAAGCGGGACACGATCTCGCCGACCCGTACCATGCAGGTGGTCTCGTCCATGACGACGACCGCCCCGCTTCCGCCCATCGAGCCGACCGCCGCCAGCGAGTCGAAATCCATCGTCACGTCGAGGTGTGCCGGCGTGAGCACCGGGGAGGACGAGCCGCCGGGAATGACCGCCTTGAGCGCGCGCCCGCCCGGGATGCCGCCCGCGTGCTCGAAGATGAGCTGGCGCAGCGTCACGCTCATCGGCAGCTCGTAATTGCCCGGCCTCGCCACGTGGCCGCTGACCGAGAACAGCCGCGGCCCCGTGCTCTTCGGGGGGCCGATCGCCGTGAACCACTCCGGCCCGCGCAGCAGGATGTGCGGGATGTTCGAGAGTGTCTCGACATTGTTGACCACCGTCGGGCAGCGGTACAGGCCGGACACCGCGGGAAACGGCGGCTTGGGGCGGGGCTGGCCGCGCTTGCCCTCGAGCGATTCGAGGAGCCCGGTCTCTTCCCCGCAGATGTAAGCGCCGGCGCCCCGGTGCTGGATGACATCGAGGTCGAAACCGCTTCCCAAGATATTGCGCCCGAGGTAGCCCTTGTCGTACGCCTCGGCAATCGTGCGCTGCAGCACCTGCGCGCCGCGCACGAACTCGCCCCGGCAGTACAGGAAGGCGAGGTGGCAGCCGATCGCATAGCTGGAGAGGATCACGCCCTCGAGGATCTGGTGCGGCTCCTCCTCGATCAGCATGCGGTCCTTGAAGGTGCCCGGCTCGCTCTCGTCCCCGTTGACTACGAGGTAGACCGGCTTGCCCGAGTCTTTCGGGATGAAGCCCCACTTCATCCCGCAGGGGAAGCCCGCGCCCCCCCGCCCCCGCAGGCCGGAGCGCTTGACCGCGTCCACCACCTCGGCAGGGGCCATCTTCCCGAGCACTGTGTGGAGCGCCTGATACCCGCCGTGCGCCTCGTACTCCGGAAGCGTCCCCCGATAGCCGGGGATCGTCTGGTAGCGGGTCAGCACTTTTTCAAACGCGCCGGTCTCAGTCATGCTGCAGCGTCTCGAGGATGCGGTCCAGCTTCTCGAGCGTCATCCGCCCGTGGTACTCCCCGTCCACCTGCATCGCGGGCCCGTCACCGCAGGCGGCCAGACACTCCATGCGCTTGAGCGTGATCTTCCCGTCCGGCGTGGTCTCGCCCGCTCGGATCCCCAGCCGGGTCTCGATGTGGCGGATCAAGGGTTCCGCCCCGAGCAGCGTGCAGGTGAGATTCTGGCAGGCATAGATCAGGTGCTTGCCCACCGGCTCGAGGTGGAGCATATCGTAGAAGCTGGCCACGCTCATGACGTCGGCAGGCATGAGGTCCAGGTACTGCGCAATCCACTCGACGGCCGCGGGCGAGAGGTAGCCGACCTCGGCCTGCACCGCGTGCAGGATCGGGATCATGGCCGAGCGCTTTTCGGGATACCGTGCCACCAGGGCGTCGAAGCGGTGTCGGGTCTCCTCGGCAATCATCGGTCAATTTCCCCCAGCACGATATCGAGCGAGCCGATCACGGCGATGACGTCGGCGACGAGCCGGCCCTCGACCATGCGGGGCAGGGCCTGCAGATTGGCAAAGGAGGGCGCGCGGTAGTGGACCCGGTACGGCCGGTTGGACCCGTCGCTCACGAGGTACACGCCCAGCTCGCCCTTGGGCGACTCGATGGCCTGATACACCTCCCCCGCCGGGACCGAAAAGCCCTCCGAGTAGAGCTTGAAATGGTGGATGAGGGCCTCCATGGACTGCTTTAACAGGTGCTTGGCAGGCGGGATCAGTTTCGGGTCCGCCACGTTGATCGGCCCGGGCGCCAGGCGCTGCAGTGCCTGCGTGGCAATCCGATGGCTCTGCCGCAGTTCGCTCAGACGGACGAGGTAGCGATCGTACACGTCGCCGACCTTGCCGAGCGGGAT
>DATJQT010000072.1:0-1321 GCA_035505475.1 Vulcanimicrobiaceae bacterium | reverse complement strand
ACGCCAGTTTCTCGTCCCCTACCCGAGCTTGAAATCGGATGGCGACCTTCTGGTCGGCCGCCCACGCCCCCGCTCCCGTCAACACGAGCGCGGCGAACGCGAAAAAGTACACGTTTCTCATCAGAACCTCTCTGGTCAAAGAACAGCCGATCACTCCAGCCGCCGGATTTCGATGCCCCCGTCCTGCTCCCATGCCGCCAGCACTCCTCCTTGCGGGAGGCTCGTCATCGACGGAAAGGCGCCGGACTTGGCCAGAACTTCGGCCTTGCCGCCGGTCCATGCTTCGATTGCGGCGCCGTTGACCCACATCACGTAGGTCCGCCCCGCATTCACGGTAAGCGCGACATCCTTCCCGGTACCGATCTGCGCTTCGGATCGTCCGGGCTCGGCCAGGAAGACGCTTTCGCCGCGCCGCCACGCGGTCACGACCTTGGTCCCGGCAACAGCCAGTCCGCCGCCATCCATCGGGCAGGCATTCAGCGCCCAACTGCCGGCGCCCAACTTCTCCTGCTCGGGGAACGTAACGCCATCCGCGGATCGCGTCAGATACATATCCCGATTGCCGTTCAGCCAGTTACGCCACATCACCAGCACCTGCCCGCTGCCATCGATCACTACCGATGGGTGGCAACATTCGCAAATCGTGCCCGCCGGAGACTCGTACACTGGCACGTTCTTCTGCCACGTGGCGCCTGCATCGGTCGATCGCGCCCCATAAAGTTTGGTGCCCTTCGCGCGTTTATCCAGCCAAACCGCGAAGAGAATGCTCTTGCCGTCGCCGGCCAGAGAGTGCAGACCTTCCGTGGCCGCGCCTGGAACATCGTTGATCGCGGCTCCCGCCGACCAGTGCTTCCCGCCGTCCGTCGACCGCCACGCCATCAGGTCGCCATCCGACGGTAGGCCATGTGCATGGGCACCCTCGGCGGCCTTTTGACCGGTAACTGCCGTGATCACGATCGTGTTCCCGATCATCGCGATCCGCGGGCCCCGGTGACGGCTCAGCGGTACGATCCCCCCGGCGGCCACCTGGACAGGAGCGGAGAACGTCTGGCCTGCGTCGTACGATGCGCGGAAGTAGATGCCGTTCCCGGCGCCGTACGTCAGGCCGACCATCGATGAACTGGCCGCCATTTGCGGCTCCCGCAGCGGCGCGTCCGGGGCCAGCGGCCCCAGATGCGCGGCCAGTAGTACCTGGAAAAGAAGCGTCTTCACGGGAGATCTCCTGCTCAGAACCTGATGCGAAGCGCCAACTGAAGGGACCGCGGATCGTTCACCGCCGTAACCTGCCCGAACGAGGCGGCTGGGTTGGTTGGGTACGCTC
>DATJQT010000071.1:0-11216 GCA_035505475.1 Vulcanimicrobiaceae bacterium | reverse complement strand
TCGCCAGTCACTTCTCCGGCGGATAGTCTGCGCTCAGGCTGGTGTTCTTCCAGGCCTCAATCTCGGCCAGCGTCTCGATCAACACCTTTCGGACATTCTCGAATCCAATGGCCCCCAGCACCAAATGCCGCGGCGGTTTGTCGGACGCGACCGCCGCGATGATTGCCTCGGCAGCCCGCACGGGGTCGCCCGGCTGGGCGCCGCTGCGACCCGCCAGTTGCCGCAGGCGGGCGTTGACCGTCTCTTCGTATTCGGGAAAACGGCTCTTCTGCTGAAGCAGCGAGCGGCCCGCAAAATCTGTCCGGAACGGACCGGGCTCTACGCAGAGCACACGCACGTTAAAGGGGGCGACCTCTTTCGCCAGGCCATCCGAAAGGCCTTCGACCGCATGCTTCGTTGCGGCGTAGTAGCCCGATCCGGGAAAGCCGATGAACCCGGCGACGGAGGAGACATTGACGATCGTGCCGCGCCGCCGCTGGCGCATGCCCGGCAACACCACGCGGATGAGTGCCGCCAGACCGAAAACGTTGGTCTCGAACAGCGTCCGGACCGCGGCGTCCTGCCCCTCTTCGACAGAAACCTGATAGCCGTAGCCGGCATTGTTCACCAACACATCGATCGCACCGAACCGCTTTTCGGTGGCTTGGACTGCAGTCGCGATCTGGTCCGGCTTGGTGACGTCCAGCGACAGCGCGACGCCTCGATCGCTGTGACCAGCGACGATGTCCTGCACGGACTCGGCCCGACGCGCCGTCACGGCGGCACGCCACCCGCGTGCCAGCACCGCTTTGGCCAGGTCTCGGCCAAAACCGGTGGAACAGCCTGTGATGAACCAGGTGGACATTGTGTCTGTACCCATGTCGTCTCCTCTGGCAAGTAGTCAGTCAGTTATGCCCTGATCCGAAAAAAATCTACCGCCAAGACGCCACCGCGGGGCCGCCAGGGACGCCAGATGTAAAGGTCAGGGCCGAACTTGGAAGCCACCGCTCGAGACCTTGGCGTTCGTGCCTATCGTGCCGTGCTGAACCTGACCACCGTGGCGCCCTTGGCGCCTTGGCGGTTCAAGAATTTCGGATTGGGGTTATGCACTCCTGTCGTTGCGATTGCGGAGCGCCGTGAGCAGTTTTTCGTGAATGCCATCAAAGGCGCCGTTCGACATGATCAGCACCACGCTGTTTTCACCGAGCCGGGGGGATAGATCCGCAACGACCTGGTCGGCCCTGGCGTGGAGTGTTGCGTGTTTGCCCATCTGTCGCAAGGCCATAACCAGCGCGGCCGAATCGAACCGCTCTGCGCTGGGGATGTTCTCGATATCGAAGGGGGGAACTACGATCACCTCGTCAGCCGCGGCGAACGAGGCCGGGTAGATCTCTTGGAAAAACTTCCGGCGGCTGGTATTCGTGCGCGGCTCGAACACCGCCACCAGGCGCGCCCCCGGATAGCGGGCCCGTGCGGCACGGACCGTCTCGCGCACCTTGGTCGGATGATGGGCAAAATCGTCAATCACCGTGACGCCGTCCACCACGCCGCGCACCTGCATTCGCCGGGCGATGCCGGCAAAGCCGGCGAGCGATGCGGCCGCCATCGGCACGTCAACTCCCAGCATGCTGGCAGTCGCCAGGACTCCCACGGTGTTGCTGACATTGTGCCGTCCGGCCAAGGGCAGCGTGACCGAGGCAAATGGAACCCCATCGCGGATCAAGCAAAAGCGAGTCGTCTCTTCGCCAATGTCAATGTCGGCGGCTGTCCACATGGAGCCCGCACCGAGGCCGTAGCGCACCACGCGGCAGGGCGCCGAGGTGGTCAAGGCCTTCACTTCCGGATCATCTGTGCACGCGATGACGGTCCCGTCCGCCGGCAGCAGCGCCAGCAACTGCTGAAAGGCAGCACGGTACGCCGTCATGTCCGGGTAAATATCCGCGTGGTCGAACTCCACAGCCGTGAGGAGCACGATGTTCGGCCGGTAGTGGATGAACTTGGGCCGCTTGTCAAAGAACGCCGCGTCGTATTCGTCACCCTCAACGACAAAGACTTTCCCCTGGCCCAGGTGGAAGCTCTTCCCAAAGTTCTGCGGGATGCCGCCGACGAGAAACGACGGGTCGAGCCCGGCCTCGACCAGCACATACGACAGAAGTGACGCCGTCGTCGTCTTGCCATGCGTTCCGGCCACCACCACCGAGGTCTTGCCCGCGATGAAGAACTCCGAGAGCGCCTGCGGAAAGCTCATGACGCGAAAGCCCCGTTGCAGAGCGGCTTGCGCCTCGGGGTTGTCCTTCCGGCAGACGTTCCCGACGATGACCAGGTCGGTGCCCGGGGCGATGTGCGCCGGGTCGAAGCCCTGCATCATCGGAATGCCCCAGGCCTGCAGTCGCTCCGACATCGGCGGATAAAACGATCGGTCCGAGCCCGTGACGTCGTGCCCAGCCTCTTTCAGCAGGCCCGCCAGCGACCCCATTCCCGTTCCACAGATTGCGACCAGGTGAACCTTCATGAACGCCTCATTCGATAATGCCGTCATTTCGGCCAGCGTGCGGCCACGGCGGTGTGCAGTACCGGCCGAAACTGCTTGATGGACTCGTTGTCCCGAGTCGGATGGACACGATTCGTGAGTAGCACAGCGATCAACTCTCGATCGGGATCGATCCAGAGCGAGGTGCCGGTGAATCCCAGGTGCCCGACGGTCCGCGGACCGAAGCCGTTGCCGGCCTGTGACGCACCCGACGAGGGCGTGTCGAAGCCCAGCGTGCGGGTCGAACCGGGGAGCCGCGATTTCTGCCAGAACTGTTGCACCAGGTCGCGCCGGAAGAGGCCGTGGTCGGTGAGCAACGAATCCAGCCAAGCCTGACCCATCGCGGCGACGTCCTCGGCGGTCCCGAACAGGCCCGCCTGACCACCCACCCCACCCATCGCATACGTGTTCTCGTCGTGGACCTCGTCGCGGAGCAGCCGGCCACGCCAGGGGCAATCTTCGGTGGCGGCAAACACGCGCCCAGTCCGGGCGCGGGCCGAAGCTGCGGGCGACTTCAGGTCCACAAAGAACAGGCGTTCGAGCCCGAGGGGCCGGGCAAGCCAGTCCATGAATAAGGTGTCGCTCGGCCGGCCGTAGACCCGCTCCAAGATCCATTGCAGCAGCACGAAGCCGAGATCGCTGTACAACGCCCGGCTTCCCGGCGGCGCCTCCGGCACTTCCGCCGTGACCATTTTTCGGACCGTCTCCAGGCCCGCAGCCGTGGACAGTTCGGCGGGTGGGACGTGCTCGAAATATCGCCGCCAGGCCGGCAACCCGCTGCTATGGTCCAGGAGCATTCGCAAGGCGATGGCGTCCCGGCCGTCTCCCACGAAACTTGGCAGCAGCTCACACGCGCGCCGGTCGAGATCAAGGTTACCATGCTGCACAGCAAGCAGGACCAATGGCGTGGTGGCCAATATCTTGGTGAGCGAGGCCAAGTCAAAGCAGGTGTTCCGGCTTACCGGCACCCCGGCTGGATCCAGTGCAGTCCGCCCATGGTAAGACGCGTGCCGCGTTTTTCCCTGCACCCGGACAAGGAGCGCGCCTCCGGGAAATACGCGGTCGGCGATCCCGGCGTCCATCATCCGGGAAAGCTCCGGGTCCATCGGCGGATCCGATTCGGATACGTTCTTCATCGAGGAGAGGTCATGGCTCGGGCCGTGCGATGGCTGGCTCGAGCAGTGTGAGGGTCCGCGCCCCGGCGTCCAGGCGGGCCTGAACGCCGATGGGCAGTGCGACATGCCTTTTGGCGTGCCCGAACGCCGCACCGGAAACCGCAGGCACGCCGAGATTGCCGATCGCTGTCTCCACTACCCGCCGGGCCGAGTGCCGGCCATCGCCGGCCGGTGTGCAATCCACCATCTCCCCCAAGACGACGCCGCGCACGCCCTTGAAGAGGCCGCCGGAGGCCATTTGCCAGAGCAGCCGGTCTAGCCGGTACGCCTTCTCGCCAACCTCTTCCAGGCACAGCACGGCGCCGCGCAGGTCCGGCGCGAAACGGGTTCCGACCAGGCTCGCCAGGATGGACAGGTTGGCTGCAACCAGCCTGCCTTCCGCCCTCCCTGGCATCACGGCTCGCAGGCGACCGAGAGGCACGCGCCGAGGCGCGTCGGCCCCGAACAGCACCGATTTCAGCCAGCGCAAGTCGGTCGCCGGCAGCCGGGAAAGCTGGGTAACGACCGGGCCGTGGATCGTGACGAAACCGCCAGATCGGGCCATTTGGAGCAAGAGCGCGCTGATGTCCGAGAACCCGACCAGCAGCTTCGGCTTGCGTCGGAGGCGAGGCAAATCGAGCAGCGGCAGGATGCGCTCGGTACCGTAGCCCCCCCGAATACACCAGACCGCCTGCGTGTCCTCTTCTGCGAGCGCCACTCTCACCTGCTGCGCGCGCTCCTCATCGCTGCCCGCCAGAAAGCCGAGCCGATTGAACACGCCGCGATCTGCGACCGGCTCCAACCCGAAACGTTCCAGCACTGCCCACCCAGCCTCGAAGAGATCGAGGTCGAAGGGGCTCGCCGGCGCGATCAACCGGACGCGGTCGCCTGGTTTCAACCCTCTTGGCTTGGCGAGGCTCATAACTGATGGCTCACGAATGGCTCATAGCTGAAGGGTGATAGCTCACAGCAGATGTGGTGCAGTCAACCGCGGGCCGGCGCCCCTGTCAAGCGGAAAGCGCGGCGCGGGCACCAAGCATCGCGCGGCGCGCATCGGGAATTCTCCCCTGCCCCCTTGCCCCCCCTGCCCTTCTTGGCTCCGAGTTCGTGGCGCATCTTTGTCGCCTCTTCGCCTTCTCGCCTCTGCGCATTTTTATCTCTTTTTGCTTCGCCGCTTTCGGCTTGCGCGAGCACAATGGAGTTTTCGAACCGAGTCTGATATAAGCTGCCGATCGCCCTCATTCTCTGGTTGCTTTGGTCATGTCACAGGACAAGTGTCGGTTCCGGGTTGATAGGAATTGGGCGGCCCGCACTACAATGGCCGCCGACCTGCTTTGCTGAAAGGGGGGACCTATGCACGGATATCGCGGACAACTGCTCCGGGTCGATTTGAGCGCGGGCAAGTCCTGGACCGAGCCGCTCGAAGAGTCCAGGGCGCGCCGCTATCTGGGCGGCCGGGGCCTGGGCGCCCGCATCCTCATGGATGAGGTGCCGGTCGGCTGCGACGCGCTCGGCGCGGATAATCGGCTCGTCTTTGCCATGGGTCCTCTGGCCGGTACGTTCGCGCCGGGGTCGGGCCGGTTCGTGGTGCTGGGCAAATCGCCCGCGACGAACGGCTTCGGTGAGGCATACACCGGCGGGTCGGTCGCCCACGAGCTGAAGTATGCCGGCTACGACGGAATTGTCGTGCAGGGCAAGGCCTCGGAGAAGGTGTACCTCGCCATCACCAACGACAAGGTGGAGATCCGGCCTGCCGCACGCCTCGCCGGCCAGGGCACGCTGGACACCGAAGAAAACATCAAGGCCGAGCTGAACGAACCGGACGCCCGGATCATCAGCATTGGATTGGCGGGGGAAAAGGGCGTCCGTTTCGCCTGTGTGATGAACGATACCGATCGCGCCGCCGGGCGCACGGGGCTCGGCGCGGTGATGGGCGCGAAGAACCTGAAGGCAATCGCCATCCGCGGCACCGGCAAAGTGACGGTGGCCGACCCCAAGGCGTTCCGAGAATCCTCCCTCGCCAACCTGGCCAAAATCAAGAAGCACCCCTGGCTGGGGGACTTCCCGGGCAGCGCGGGCGCCCTCGGGACCGCAGGCGGGGTCGAAGATCTTTCCAGCATGGGCATTTTGCCCACCCGCAACTGGGAAACCGGAACCTGGGAGTATGCCGACCGGATCAGCGGCATGGGGATGAAGAAGACGATCCTGATCGGCCACCGCGCCTGTCAGTCCTGCCCCGTTGGCTGCACGCGTGTGGTGCAGGTCGCGGACGGCCCGTTCGCTGGCGCGCGGCCGGAATACGGCGGGCCCGAGTACGAAACCGTGGCCTCGTTCGGATCGCTCTGCGAAAACAACAACATCGAATCCATCGCCCTGCTGAACCAAAAGTGTAATGTGTACGGCCTGGACACGATTAGCGCCGGCACCATGATCGCGTTTGCGATGGAGTGCTTCGAGAAGGGCCTGCTCACCGAAAGAGAGATCGGGTTCCCCCTGAGGTGGGGTGACGCCAGCGCGATGGTTCGGCTGCTGGATATGATTGCCCGGCGCGAGGGCGTCGGCGACCTGCTGGCCGAAGGCACGCGCCGCGCCGCCGCAAAGATCGGCAAAGGTGCTGCCGAGCTCGCGGTCGAGGTGAAGGGGCTGGAGCTGGGCATGCACGAATCGCGCGGTAAGAAGGGGTTGGCCCTGTCGTACGCCACCGCACCCCGCGGAGCGGACCACATGGAAGGGTTCCATGACCCGATGGTTGCCGCTCCTAATGCGTGGCCGGAGCTGGGCATCGTGAAGCCGATGGACCGGTTCACGCTAGCGGACAAGGCCGATGCCGTCCGTCTGGCCGAAGATTACAATTCGTTCATCAACTCGTTGCCGATCTGCTCGTTCATGAGCCTGCCGATCGCCGGGATTCACAATACCAAAGAGATCACCGGCATGCTTGCTGCGGCAACCGGCTGGACGGACATCAGCTTCGAGGAAGAGATGGCGATTGGCGAGCGCGCGTACAACCTGGCCCGCGCCTTCACTGTCCGCGAGAGCGGCGGCACGGCCGATGACCGGCTGCCGGCCAAGCTCAGCCGGAGCCTCTTGGGCGGGGCCTCCAAGGATCAGGTCATCGCCGACGCAGAGCTGGCCCCAGCCCTCCAGGCGTACTACCGGGGGCGGGGATGGAACGACACCGGAACGCCGACGCAGGCAAAGCTCGCATCGCTGGGGATCGGGGATGTGGCCCAGCAGCTGAAGGGAGGCAGCCGATGAGCCGCATGATCGTTGTGGATCCCGTCAAGTGCACCAACTGTCACATGTGCGAGCTGGCCTGCTCGCTGGTGACCACCGGGGCCTTCACCCCGGGGAAGAGCCGGATTCGCGTGCACGCGTTCCCGGCGGATTTCAAACACATTCCCCTCACCTGCTTCCAGTGCGCGTCGGCGCCCTGTGCCAGAGTCTGCCCGGCCGGCGCCCTGTTGCAAGGCGAGGGGCTGGTGCGCTTCGTGAAGGAGGCCTGCATCGGCTGCCGGATGTGCATGCTGGCCTGCCCCTTCGGCGTGATTGCCTTCGACGAACCGACAGGCGTCATCTCCAAATGCGATACCTGCGGTGGGGACCCGGAGTGCGTGAAGTTCTGCGCACCCAAGGCGCTGGAATTCCGGGAATCGGGATTGGCGGAGGCTCCGAAGGGCCGCGATTTCGCGCGCCGGGTCGCTGACGCCGCCAAGGCCTAGCCAGGAGCGGATGTGTCAGAGAAACAATTCGTCCTGATCGGCAACAGCGCGGCCAGCCTGGCCGCGCTCGAGGCGATTCGCCGCAGCGACCAGGCTGCGTCCATCACCCTGGTCGCGGATGAGCCGATGCCGGCGTACTCGCGGGTGCTCTTGCCCTACTTCGTGAGCGGCGAGCGTGCCGACTTGACGATCCGGCCCACCGGCTACTATCAGCGGATGAACGCCAAGACGCTGCTCGGGCGCCCGGCCGTGCGCATCGAGAAGAACACTGTCCTCCTCGATGACGGCTCGGCGCTCGCCTTCGATCGGCTGTTGATCGCCACTGGGTCAAGGGCCGCCGTGCCGGCAGTCGAGGGCATCGATACCCCCGGCGTGTTCGCGTTGAAGAGCATCGCCGACGCGGAGCGGATTCGCGACAGCCTGTCCGGCGCGCGGAATGCCGTGATCCTGGGCGGCGGACTCATCTGCTTGCTGGTGGTCCGCGCGCTCCATCGGCTCGGCCTGAACGTGACACTCCTCATCTCGTCGAATCGGGTGCTCTCGCGCATGCTCGATGCGGAGAGCGCGTTGCGCGTGCAGCGGCAGTTGACCGAGGCCGGGGTGCGCATCGAGACGCGAACCGACGCCGCGCGCATTCTTGCCAAAGACGGCAGGGTGCGGGCCGTGGCCACCACGACCGGTCTCGAACTCCCGGCCGACCTGATCATCCTCGCCAAAGGGATTCGCGCCAACACGGACCTGGCCGGCACGGGGGGTCTGGCGGTGAGTCGCGGCGTCGAGGTCAACGGACAGTTGCAGACCAGTCGTCCCGATGTCTATTCGGCCGGCGACTGCACCGAGGCGCCCGACCTGCTGCTCCCTGGGAAGCGGACCATCGGCGGCACCTGGTTCGAGGCCGTCTGGCAAGGCGAGGCGGCCGGTGCAGCCATGGCTGGTGCGCCGCAGCCGTCCTATGGCGTGCTGAAGATGAACGTGATGGAAACGCTGGGGGCCGCCGTCGCCTCGATCGGGCTGACCGAGATCCCCGACCAGGATGGGCGCACCATCGTCCGAGCGCACAACGAATCGTATCGCAAGTTGTTGGTCTGGCGCGACCGCATTGTCGGCGCCGTGCTGGTGGGGGATGTGTCGGAAGCGGGGCCGATTGCGTCACTGATCCGGCGGGGAATCACGTTATCGGAATTTGCGCGTTTCGATCCCTCTCAACCGATCCGGTACCCAGACCTCGCGCTGCCCTGGCGCCCGTTGCCGAAACGAAATCTCGAGGTCCAGCCTGCAGTTTAGCGCCTGCTGTCGCCGGTGGGCCGGACGGCGTTCGCCCGTCGCGCGCGCAGCATCAGGGCCACCCCCCCAATCACGAAGGGAATGCTGAGTAACTGTCCCACGGTGAGGACGAAACCCGCCTCATACTCCGCCTGGGGTGTCTTCACGAATTCCAGCACGAAGCGCGCCGAGAACACCAAGGCGAAAAAGAGCCCCAGGAGCATCCCCTCGCCGAGCCTTTCGCGCTGCTGGGCATAGACCACTAGGAGCACAAAGAAGATCAGCAGGTAGGCCAGCGCTTCATAGAGCTGCACCGGATGCCGGGGAAACGGGTCCACGCGGTCAAACACGACTCCCCACCATCCGGTGGTCCGTGTTCCGACGATCTCGGAATTGAAGAAATTCCCCATGCGAATGAAGAATCCGCCGAGCGCCGTGGGGATGACCGCCCGATCGAGCAGCCACAGATACCGTGGCGCGCCGGCCCGGCGCGTGTAGATGTAGAAGGCAATCAGGATCCCGATCGCCCCGCCGTGGCTGGCCAGCCCCCCTTCCCAGATCTTGAGAATATCCATCGGGTGGGCGAAGTAATAGTGCGGATCGTAAAAGAGGACGTGCCCAAGTCGGGCCCCCACGACCGCCCCGACCAACATGTACATCAGTAGGGTATCGAGGACTTCGGTCTTCTTGCCTTCCTGCCGGTAAACCCATTCCATGATCCAATAGCCGACCAGGAACGCCGCAGCAAAGCACAGGCCGTACCAGCGAATCGCGAGTGGGCCGAGGTGTACCATGATTGGATCGACATTCCAGTGAAAGTACCCAGGCATGCTCGTCATCCCCGCGGCTGTGCCGCTCTCAGCGCTGCAGATGTTATCTCTAACGGGTTGCGAAAAACCCCGCTTTTCGTCAGGCGGCTCAAAAAGACCCAGTTGCAAGGAGCGGCGCAATCCGAGGCGCGAGGCGTACTTCGCACGTACGCCGCAGCACCGCGGGAGCGCTGCAATGCAGCAGATGGGTCTTTTTCAGCCGCCTGTTAAGCCTACCACGACTTCCGAGCGTGCAGTAGCATCACATTTCCGAGTGAGCTTCGGATTGACTTGCGGAAACGGTCCGGCCTATGATCCGTTTCTCGGGGCAAGTGGTGTTCGCAAACAGTGACTCTCAGGAGGACGTCATGGCAGCCGTGGTAGATTTGCTCAAGAAGCGGGTGGCCCCTCAAGACCTCCAACAGTTTTGCAAAGACGTGATGCTCCACTGTGGGCTCTCGGCGGACGATGCCGCACTGTCGGCGGAGGCCCTGACGACCACCGACACCTGGGGGACGCACAGCCACGGCACGCGCCAGCTGCGGCCCTTGATGAAGGCCGTCAAGGGCGGGGGCATTCGGCCGGGTGCGCGACCCAGCGTCGTCCGGGAAGGGCCCGGCTGGGCGCTGGTGGATGCGAATGCCGGCATGCCGATGGTCGTGGCGACCCGTGCCATGCAGATTGCGATGGAAAAGGCCGCTTCGGCGGGCATCGGCTATGCGGGCGTCCTGCACAGTAGCCATTTCGGGGCCGCCGGGTATTATGCCTCGCTGGCCCTGGGGCGCGACATGATCGGCCTGTCCATGACCAACTGCGACCCCTGCGTCGCCGCCACGGGCGCCTCCCTGCCGGTGATCGGCACGAACCCGATCTCGTTCGCCGTCCCGGCCGGCCAGGAGCGACCCGTGTTCCTGGACGTCGCGACCAGCGTCGGGGCCGTCACAAAGATCATGATTGCGAAAGCAATGGGCCGGCCCGCGCCCGATGGATGGCTCAGAGACCTGGAAGGCCGGCCGACGACCGATGCCAGCGGGTATCCGGAAAAAAGCGTGCTCCAGCCCATGGCCGGATACAAAGGGTATGGCCTCGCCGTCCTGGTGGAAGTGCTCTGTGGCGTGCTGACCGGCGCATCGTTCCTGAGCGGGATCCCTGCTTGGGTCAACCCCGGGGCGCCGCCCGCCGACCAGGGACATGCGTTCATAGCCATCAATGTGAACACCATCATGCCGATCGAGACATTCAAGTCGCGGATGGATGCGATGATTCGTGAGATCAAGGGCGCCCCGAAGGCGGTCGGCGCCGAGCGGATTTACCTGCCCGGCGAGATGGAATGGGAGCGGCGGGATCGTGCCCTGCGGGACGGCATGCAGTTGCCGGATTACGTCTTGACGAACCTCATCGGCTTAGCCGAAGACGTCGCAATGGTGGACAGTCTCTCGACGATCTTCCGGTAAGGGGGCGCAATTCGGGCGGCGATGCCTCGCTGAAGAGAGATCGCCGCCCGGGCGCTTTACCTTCGAAGGCGTCCTATTCCCGCCGGTTAACCTGCCTGCGATGGTCCGCCCCCCCAAGAACACCGCAAACTTTCTTGTACGGCGCTGACAACTATCTAATACATCCGCCCGCTGCGACAAACGGCACAGCTTCCTCGCCAATCCGACAGAGCGGCGGCACATGATCGTTTTTGCTGGGTTAAATCCCTTCCTCGGGGCCACCTGTCACAAGGCCGCTCGGGCATTCGATTCAGACTGCGCCTTGG
>DATJQT010000070.1:0-1621 GCA_035505475.1 Vulcanimicrobiaceae bacterium | reverse complement strand
ATCCGTTACTTAAGTGAGTGATGGGCTGGGGCCTCCAGGCCCCGTCGTGCGAATGCACGCCTTCGCGTGTCGTGCGAATGCACGCCTTCGCGTGTCGTGCGAATGCACGGGTAGTGTCCGACCCTGTGGTGGAAAATCGTCTCCGACCATGGTGTAGGCTGAGGTGGCCATCGGATCGGCTGGCTAAGGTGGAGTTGCGAGACTTCAACCTGGAGCCGAGAGGACCCGATGACCGAGGACAGACTACCGCTTGCTGAGTTGCTGGCCAAAGCCGGTGACGACGATTTCCTGCGCGGCATCGCGGAGACGGTGATGCAGATGCTGATGGAGGCGGATGTGGACGGCAGGATCGGCGCCGCCCGCCACGAACGCACCGACGAGCGGACCACGTACCGCAACGGCTACCGCGACCGCACGCTCGATACCCGGCTCGGCACGCTGAACCTGCGCATCCCGAAGCTGCGGCAGGGCAGCTACTTCCCGCCCTTCCTGGAGCCGCGTAAGACCAGCGAGAAGGCGCTGGTGGCGGTGATCCAGGAAGCCTGGATCAGCGGCGTCTCGACCCGGCGGGTGGACGATCTGGTGCAGGCCATGGGGCTGTCCGGCATCAGCAAAAGCACCGTCAGCAAGCTGTGCCGCGACATCGACGAGCGCGTCGGCGCCTTTCTCGAACGCCCACTGGACGGCGAATGGCCGTATCTGTGGCTGGACGCCACCTACCTCAAGCAGCGCGAGGGCGGGCGCATCGTCTCGGTCGCGGCGATAATCGCTGTGGCCGTCAACACCGACGGCAAGCGCCAGATCGTCGGGCTGCACATCGGTCCGAGCGAGGCCGAGGTATTCTGGTCGGACTTCCTCAAGAGCCTGCTGCGCCGCGGCCTGCGCGGGGTGAAGCTGGTGATCTCCGATGCTCATGAAGGGCTCAAGGCGGCGATCCGGCGCACCTTCGGGGCCACATGGCAACGCTGCCGCGTGCATTGGATGCGCAACGCCCTGGCCTATGTGCCGAAGGGGCAGCACGCCATGGTCTCGGCGGCACTGCGCCAGGCGTTCCTCCAGCCCGACCGCGTCAACGCCGGTCAGACACTACGCCATGTCGCTGACCAGCTCCGCGCCAAATGGCCAAAGCTCGCCGCCTTCATCGACGACAGCGAAGCCGACGTGCTGGCCTACATGGACTTCCCGGCCCAGCACCGCACCAAACTGCATTCGACCAACACGCTGGAGCGGTTGAACAAAGAGGTGAAGCGCCGGGCCGATGTCGTCGGCATCTTTCCCAACGAAGCCGCCATTATCCGCTTGATCGGCGCCGTGCTGCTGGAAGCCAACGACGAATGGCAGTTGCAGCACCGCTACATGCAGACCGAGGCAATGGCCGAACTCGCCGCACCCGCGAGCGACGCCATCACGCCCCAAATTACCACCGTGGCCGCATGATCCACGGCCGCTTCAGCTACACCGGATTTTCCACCACCTTGACGGACACGACCGCGTGCAACATCCGTCGATGTCTGAGTTGGGTCGGGAGAGGCGGTTCCTGATCAGGTTTTCACCCTAGAGCGTTATCCGTGAGCCAAGGCGAACGGAAAATGCTCTAAGTAATGGATTCCAAAGGCTCCGC
>DATJQT010000069.1:0-1349 GCA_035505475.1 Vulcanimicrobiaceae bacterium | reverse complement strand
CACGAGGTGGTGAACCGGCTCGACCGCACCTTCATCACGCCGATCGACCGGGAGGACATCTACCGGCTGGCCTCGGACCTCGACGAGGTGATCGACGTGATCGACGGGGTGGCGCGGCGGGCGCAGATCTACAAGGTGGGCGCCGCGCCGGAAGGCGTGAAGCAGCTCACCGGCGTGATCCACCGCGCGGTGGCCACCCTGGAGCTGGGGGTCGAGGACCTGCGCAAGCGCGACGGGGTGATGCAGCACTGCATCGAGGCCAAGCGGCTGGAGGAGGAAGCGGACTCGCTGTACCACGCCTCGCTGGGCCGACTGTTCGAGGTCGAGAAGAACGCCATCGAACTGATCAAGTGGAAGGAGATTTACGACAACCTCGAGCGCTGCGTGGACCAGGCGGAAGATGTCGCCAACGCACTCGAGAGCATCACGCTGAAGCACGCCTAAGTGAACGGCACCGTCGCGTTCGTCTTCGCGATCCTGATCGTCGCGTTTCTCTTCGATTTCAGCAACGGATTCCACGATTCGGCGAACTCCATCGCCACCGTGGTGTCCACCCGGGTGCTCTCCCCCACGGTCGCCGTGGTGTGGGCCGCGGGGTTCAACTTCATCGGCCTGTTCCTGTTCGGCACGGCGGTCGCGCGGACGATGGGCAAGGGCCTCATCCGGGTGGACCTGGTGGATCCGCAGGTGATCTTCGCCGGGCTGATCGGCGCCATCGCCTGGAACATCATCACGTGGTACTGGGGCATCCCGTCGTCATCCTCCCACGCGCTCATGGGCGGCTACGCGGGCGCGGCGATCGCGAAGGCCGGCATCGGCGCGCTGATTCCCAGCGGCTGGGTCACCCCGATCCTGTTCATCGTCCTTTCGCCCCTGATCGGCTTCGCCTTCGGGCTGCTGTTGATGGTCGCCGTGGGATGGGGGTTCCGGCGCGTGCACCCGGGGCGCGTGGACACGCTGTTTCGAGCGTTTCAGCTGATGTCGGCCGCGGCCTTCAGCCTGAGCCACGGCACCAACGACTCGCAGAAGACGATGGGCATCGTGGTGGGCCTGCTGTACTCGGCCCAGGCGGCGTTCGCGAATCACCCCTGGCACTTCCTGCACGTCACCACGATGGACCGGATCCCGTTCTGGGTGGAGTCGTGGGCGTACGGAGCCATCGCGCTCGGGACCCTGTTGGGAGGCTGGCGCATCGTGAGGACGATGGGTCAGCGCATCACCAAGCTGCGCCCCTACGGTGGGTTCTGCGCGGAGACGGGCGGCGCGGCGGCGATTTTCCTGGCGTCCGCGTTCGGCATCCCGGTTTCCACCACCCACACCATCACGGGCGCCATCAGCGGGGTCGGCGC
>DATJQT010000068.1:0-5095 GCA_035505475.1 Vulcanimicrobiaceae bacterium | reverse complement strand
AGTTTTGGCGTGAGGTTCATCTTCACGACGGAGCACACGGGGTGCAGCGCGACGGATCGCAGCTTCCGCGTGATCGTGAGTTTCGGCAAGAGCGTATCGTGGACGAACGCCGTGCTGTCCACGATCGTCAAGCGATCGAATCGTTGCTGGTTTTCCGAGGTGAGATCCTCGCGGCAGGTCGTCAGACCATACGTGCAGGGGCTCGTATCCACGATAACGGGCAAGCGCCCGCCGTCTGACCACCCCCAGCAACGCTCGATCGTCCGGTTCACCATGACCGCATGGGCTTGGTCGTAGCCTTTCGAAGAGAACGGCACGCCACAACAGGTTCCTTCCACATCCTCCGGGATGAACACGGGCACACCGGCGCGCTCGGCGAGCGTGACCAGCGCATCCATCGTACTCATCTCTGTCGGTTCGTCCGGCAGCGCCCCCATGACCCGCGAAATGCACGCAGGAAAATAGACCGCCTGGGCCTCCTCGCGTCGCGTGACCGGCATGCGGCCAGAGGCCGCCCGGGGCATTTCGGCACTCCACAACGGGAATGGCTGCCCCACCATGGCACGGGTGGCCCGCGTGATCGCGACCATCGTGCCGGCCCCTAGGACTGACTGGACCAGATGGCCCAGCCGTAAGCCGATGCGCATGACCGGCTCAAGCATGCCGAACCGCTCCGCCAATCGCGTCGCAAGACGCTGTGCCCAGGCCGGATGGCGCATCTGGCGGAACCGCTTGGTGAGATCGCCCGTATTGATCGAGACGGGACACGCGGTCGCGCACAGGCCGTCTGCCGCGCAGGTGTCCAGTGCCATATACGGGAATGCCGCGTCAAGGGCTTGCGCCAGCGCGGGATCGGTCTTTCGCTCGGCCAGCCGCACCATTTCGCGCCGCACGACGATCCGCTGGCGCGGGGTCAGTGTAAGGTCCTGGCTCGGGCATTTAACTTCGCAGTACCCGCACTCGATGCACTTGTCCACCTCGTCCTCGACCGCGGGCAATGTCTTCAAGTCGGCCAGGTGTGCCTGGGGATTGTTGTTCAGGATCACGCCGGGATTGAGCAGATGGTCCGGATCGACGAGCGCCTTCAGGCGCTGCATGATCCCATACGCTTCGGGGCCCCATTCCGTCTCGACGAACGGCGCCATGTTGCGGCCGGTGCCATGCTCGCCCTTGAGCGCGCCCTCGTACTGCTTCACCACCAAGCGGACCATGTCGTCCATGAATCGGGCGTACCGGTCGATCTCGGCCTGCGAGTTGTACGATTGCGTGATGGTGAGGTGCAGGTTGCCGTCCTTGGCGTGCCCGAAGACGATCGCTTCGTCATACCCATGCCGCCCCACAGTCCGGATCAGCTCAACCGTCGCGTCGGCCAGACTCTCGATCGGGAAGACCACGTCCTCGATGATGACGGTGGTCCCGCGCTTGCGGACCGCACCGACGGAGGGGAACAATCCTTGGCGGATTTTCCAGAGGAGCGCCTGTTCCACGGCCGAATGGGTAAAGCGTGCGGGCTCGAGCAGCGTCAACCCTTCGGTGGCCTCTCGCGCCAGCGACTCCAGTATCGTGCGGTCCTGCTCTGCCCCGCTCTGGAATTCGGCCAGCAACCCCGCCGCATCGGGCGGCAGCCCTTTGATGCTGGGCGGAATGCCGGGCTGCGTCTCGACCGAGCGGAGCGAGGCACGATCCATCAACTCCAACGCTTTCGCGTCCACCTGCTTGAGCGGCCCGATCGCTGCGCACGCGGCGTGAATCGTGGGGAAGAGCAACAGGCCCGTGTACTTGACAGGCAGATCTGGGACGGTGTCAAGCACCGCCTCGGCGATGAAGGCCAGCGTGCCTTCCGAGCCGATCAAGAGGTGGCGCATGATGTCCACCGGCCGCTCGAAATCCAGGAACGCGTTCAGCGAATAGCCCGTTGTGTTCTTCATGCGGTACTTCGCACGGATCCGGTCCGCCAGGCGGGGCGTTGCTTCAATCTCCCGCTTCACATCGAGGAGGCCTTGCGCCAGCCGGGGCTCTCGCTGCCGGAATTGCGCGTGTGCGTCGGCATCCGCCGTATTGATCACCGTGCCCGAGGGCAGGACGAAGGTCACGGACTGGAGCGTGTGATACGCGTTCTGCGTCACGCCGCAGCACATCCCACTCGAGTTGTTGGCGAGGATTCCGCCCATCATACAGGCATTGATAGACGCCGGATCCGGGCCCATCTTCACCCGGAATGGCCGCAAGGCCTGGTTCACAAGCCCGCCGATCACGCCCGGCTGAACCCGCACCCTCTTGCCGCCGTCTTCTACCGCGACCGTCCGCCAGTGCTTTGACACCTCGACCAGGATGCCGTCCGTCACCGCCTGGCCTGACAGGCTGGTGCCTCCCGCGCGGAAGGTCATCGGCATTCGATACGTGTGGCTGAAAGCGAAGAGCTGCTGGATCTCTTCCACGCCTTTGGCCAGCACCACTGCCTGCGGGATCAGCCGGTAAAAGCTCGCGTCCGAGGCGTATGCGATCCGCTCGATCGGGCGGGTAAGCACGCGCTCGGCGGGGATGAGGCGAGCCAGCTCCTGCCCGATAGGACGCGCAGAGACTTCGGCAACAGCAGACGCGGTGGCCATCAACAACCCTCCAGGATGATCGGGACGAACGGTGGGAGCAGGCACCCGGTCACGGCGTGGCGAGGAGCCACACGTACAAAGCTTTCGGTCCGTGGACCCCAAGCGTGAGGGTCAGTTCGATGTCGGCGGTGCGGCTCGGCCCGGTGACCAGCACACTATAGCTTGCATCCTTGGCCGCGGCAAACGCGGAGTGGAGATCGGCCATCAGGCGCCCCGGCGTGGTGATGGCGAGATGCACCCGCGGCAGCAGGGACACCACACGGGGCCGTTCGGCATCGGAGTGCAGCAGCAGCGTGCCGGTTTCCGGAAACAGGCCATCCGCCCCGGTCACGCCCAGCTCGCATTCGGCGATCGCGTGCTTGTCCGCCTGCGGCGAAACCAGCGCGACCCCGAGAGCCGTGAGCATCGCCGGGACGCCCCAGGCCGCCAGATCCGGCGTGCTCCAGACCGTGGCGCGCTTCACCCCTTCTGCGGCGACCAGCTCGGCCAGCGCCGGGCGAAGATCCTCTGGATTCGCAAGTTGCCGGGTCACCCCCGAGAGCTTACGAATTTCCGAAAGCAGCAGCTCGATCTCTGCATCGAGAGCGCCCGCCGTGCGCGGGCCTACCCGCGCAGTGGCGGGCAGCGGCGGCACTGGAGCGCCCGGTCGTCGGCCGAGCGCATCACGGACACTCTTCAGGATTTCCTCACGGGCTGCGGTCATCTCCTTTTCTCCCACCTTCACAGGTACGATGGATCTGGACATTACCGAGATCACGACACTCGTCAGGCCTTCCTCCGCCCGCGCCACCACTGTCGGAAATCCGCGGCAAACGCCGGGAACGGCCGGCTCGACGTCCACCGGTGCAACGGAGCCGGAAGATTCGCCATCCAGCCGTCCTTCACGAACGGCTTCTGCACAATCTTCAGCATGCGGGAGCCGATGGTGTACAGACCGGTTGCACCCAACGCTGCCGAGCCGGCCTGGGCGGCCAGGCGCATGGTGTATGGTGCTGTCGCACTCTCCGTCTCGTCGCCTTCGACCACGCGATGCCTGAGGTGGAGCAGGATATCGGTAATCGGAATCTTCACCGGACAAATGTCATTGCAGGCGCCACACAGCGTGGACGCAAACGGCAATGCACCGGCCGCCTTCGACCCGAGAATCTGACTGGCGAATATCGCACCTGTCGGTCCAGAGATCGGATAGCCATACGTGTAGCCGCCAACGGTGTTGTACACGGGGCAGATGTTCAGGCAGGCCCCGCATCGGATGCAGAGCAGTGTCTTGCGCGTTGCCTCGGACTCAAGAATGCGCGAGCGGCCGTTATCGAGCAGAATGACGTGCATTTCCTTCGGCCCGGTCTCTTCTTGGGTGCGCGGCGCGCCGCTGATGAACTGTGTATAGCAGGAGAGCTTTTGGCCCGTAGCGCTCCGTGCCAAGAGCTTCAGCAGGACGGTCAGGCTCTCCCAGTCGGGCACGATCTTGTCAATGCCGACCACCGCGACGTGCACCGGTGGCACGGTGGTGCACATCCGTCCGTTGCCCTCGTTCGTCACGGTCACGATCGTTCCGGTCTCGGCGACCAGAAAATTTCCTCCGGAAACGCCGAGGTCGGCCGCGAGGAATTCCTCCCGCAGCTTGGCCCGCGCGATCTGGGTCAGTCGCTCCGCCTCGGCCGGGGCGTCCACGCCCAGCTTTTCGCGGAAGAGTGCGGCAATCTCTTCCTTAGACATGTAAAACGCGGGCACGACGATGTGGGCCGGACCCACGCCGGCAAGCTGGACGATGTACTCCCCAAGATCGGTTTCGAGCACCCGAATACCCGCACCCTCGAGCGCGTGGTTGAGGCCAATCTCCTCGGTCGCCATGCTCTTGGATTTGACGACCAGACGCGCCCGGTGCCGGCCGGCGATGTCGAGCAAGATCTGCTGTGCCTCTGCCGCATCGCGCGCCCAGTGGACATTTCCGCCGGCCTTGACGATCGCCGTCTCCGCCAGCTCCAGGTACGCGTCGAGATGGGTCAGCGCGTGCAGCCGGATTTCGTGGCCGGCCTGCCGCAGCAGCTGCCAGAGGTCATTCCCCAGCGCCTCGACGAGCGCGGCGCGGTTGCCGAGGAACTTGGCCGTCGCTTTCTGGACGGCCCCGGGCATGCCGGGCGGAACCCGCTGCGAGTTGCCGCGAAAATCGATAGTGGTCGGCATGGGATTCATGCGGCATCCCTCCCGGCCGTCAAGAGCTCGATGAGATGCATGGGGCGCACGGGCGACCCGGCTTTCCGAAGGCCGCCCGCGATGTTCATGATGCATCCTGCGTCACAGGCGACCACCACATCCGCCCCGCTCGCGTTGATGGCCTGGACCTTGGCCTCCATCATGGCCTTGCTGACCTCGGGATAGATGACGCTGAACACGCCGCCAAATCCGCAACAGGTCTCTTCGCCGGACAGCGGGACCAGCTCGATCCCCTGCACCGCCTTGAGCAGCGCCTTGGGCTCCTCGCGCGC
>DATJQT010000067.1:0-4911 GCA_035505475.1 Vulcanimicrobiaceae bacterium | reverse complement strand
CATGGCATAGGGGCTTCGGTTGCATAACACCAGCGGGCGCCATAACCCGTCGAAAAGCGAACGCAGGCCGCGCTCACGCGCTTGACCAGCTCAAGGTCCATCCGCTTTAACGTTGCAACTTCCCCATGAGCAGTTCCCGGGTGGCGTCGGTTGAAGAGGAAATTCAGCGTATGGTCGATGCGGAGACCAACGCCTGGGACTCCCGCGATGCCGAAGCCCTGGTTTCGCTGTTCCACCCCGATATGGTCTGGCCCTGGCCTCCCGATGCGCAGGCGCACGATCCCGTGCATTGGGTGATTCCCTTTGGACGCCATGATCGTGACCGATGGAAGGCCCAATGGGAGGAGTTGTTCCGCACGCACGATTTGGTGCACAACATCCGCCAGACGGTGCGCATCGTGGCGTCGGAGCAAGGTGATGGAGGTTTCGCGGTCGTTGACGTAGATACGCTATGGCGCAATCGCGCGACGGGAGAAAGGTTCCATTGGCAGGGACGCGCCTGCAAAGGCTACACGAAAGTCCGCGACCGTTGGTGGCTGATCTTTCACACCGGGCTGCTGGATTACCCGTCCGCCCAGCGGGGTCCGCTCCGGCAAAAAGACGGATCACGCCGTGGAAGACGATGACAACGTGAAGAAAAACGTGGCGCCGATGTCGGGCGACGCCTCGGCCCAGATGCGGCCGCCGTGTCGTTCGATAATCCGCCGTACGGTGGCCAGGCCGACCCCGGTGCCCTCAAATTCATGCGCGTGGTGCAGGCGCTGAAATACGCCGAACAATTTGCTGGCATCGCGCATGTCGAAGCCGACCCCGTTGTCCCGCACAAAATACACCGGGATGCTTGAGTCCGGCTCCGTGGTCGCACCGATCTCGATCACCGCGATTTCCCGGGGACGGGTGTACTTGAACGCGTTGGAGAGCAGGTTGACGAAGACCACGCGCAGGAGCGCCGGGTCGCCATCCGCCGGGGGCAGCGGTTGGAGGCGCAGCGCGATGCGGCGTTCGCCCTTTTCGTTCTCCAGATCCTTGAGCACATCGCGGCAGAGTTGTCCGGGGTCCACCACCTGCCGCGCCATGGCCTGCCGGCCCAGCCGCGAAAAGGCCAGCAGGTCATTGATCAGGTCGGTCATCTGCCCGGAGCCGTCGCGGATCATGCGGGCCAGACGTTGGGCTTCCTCCGGTGAAGTGTTGGCGCGGGGATCGAGCAAAACCTCGGCAAAGCCGGTGATGGTGCGGAGCGGAGTACGCAAGTCGTGTGCGGCCGACGAACAAAACGCCTCCAGTTCGTCGTTCGCCGCGGCCAGTTCCGCCGTCCGTTCCCGCACGCGCTGTTCCAGCACCTCGTTTTGTTCCTGGATTTGCGCAAGCATGTGATTGAAGGCTCCGGTCAACATGCCCAGTTCGTCCCCGCCATGCTTTTGGGCGCGGACGGAATAGTCGTGCCGGTCCGACACGGCCTTCGCGGTTTCCGCCAGGGCCAGGATCGGACTCGAAATCTGCCTTTGGAGGAGGCGGGAGAGGGCATAGGCCACCAGCGACGAGACCAGGATCGCCATCACGGCGATCCCGCCATAAAGGCGCAGCCGCGCATACATCACGCTCATGTTGGAATTGAGATAGAGCGTGCCGAACCGCTCGCTGCCTTTCACCTGTACGACCGGAGTAAAGCCCACCAGATGCCCGGCGGCAAACCGGTAGCCGTCAGGCTGCGGAGCGGATGGAAAAACGCCATCGGGAGCGTTCGCGGGGTAGCGGGAAAAAATCCGGTTTTGCCGGTCGTAGAGACACGCTGCCACGATGTGCCGCTCGGCCTTGAGCGCCGCCAGAATTTCGGTTGCGTCGTTCGGGTTGTCGAAGGCGACCGCTCCCGTGCTTTCGGCGGCGATGATCTCGCCCAGCGTGGCCAATTGCTGCACGGCGGACCGGCGATAGGTCAGGAGTTCGTAGCCGATAAACGCGGCACAGGTGAGCAACAGGACGACGCCGCTGGTGACGAGGATCATCGTCATCAGCTTTTGCCGGATGGGTGTGTCCCGTATTAGCGCCATGGCCTAGTCCTTGTCCGCCGTCACGATCGTCGCCGGGCGGAGAATCTTGGAGCTGATCGTGAGGTCGCACCCCTTCGCGGCCTCGACGTTGATCCGGAGCCGGATTTTGCCGTTCTCCGTGACAAACCGGACGATGCCCCCCTGGCGGGTGAACGTGTCGAGGTCGCTGACGGTGAGCAGGCTCCGGCCCTGCAAGCGTCCGATGATCTGGCCGAGGGAGGCCGCCTCGGAGCGACTGATGAAAAGAATATGACACTCCTTGATGTCATCCGCCCTTTGGAAGCGGCGCACGACCAGGGGCCGGTCTCCGACCTTCTCGCCCCGCACCAACTGATCCAGATAAGGACCGAACGGATCCTCGCCCAGCACGCCGATCACGAGCGGAGCCTTCGCATCGCGGTAAGCCTGGGCCGGCCATTCGACGAACTGGGCAAAATTAAACAGAAACACCGCCTTGAGCTGATACTCGGCAGAAGGCGCCGGCACCGCCGCCACCGCCGGGGAGGTGAAGCCGAGCAGGACGAGCCCGCAGAGCCACGCAAGGCGCGGACCCGGGGTGGTCCACCGGCGGAGACGGCACGCGGTCATCGTCAAAAGTGCCATGACGCCTTCCCGTAAACGCCCCGCTGCAACTCACGGCGAGTGCCGGGCGTATTAAACTCGGCGTGTTGGGCATGCAGCAAATTCTGACCGAGGACGGAAAGCTCCCAGCCGGGAACCGGCCGCCAGCCCAGGCGCAAATCCAACTCCGTGTAGCCGGGCACAGATTGATGCTTGATCGGGGCGACGTAGCGCAAATCCCCGTCGCAGTCCCAGCGTTCGGACAGATCCAGCAAGGAGCGCAGGCTCAATTGGTGATTCGGGTCCCGCACGATGCTGTCGCGGGTGCCGCGGTCCAGATACCCCGGCTGGGGCTCGCTATGGACGCGCAATTCCGTCCAGCCGGCCCGCAGCCGCCACGCCGGCGTCGCGCGCCAGTCGGCCGTCAACTCCGCCCCGTATGACTGGCCGCGCAATCCGCTGCTGGCCGCAACCGGAAACGCCTGCGGCGGGTTGAGCGGCTCGAGACTGCGCAAATCTTCGTAGTTGTTGTAAAAGGTGGCGACGGACAGCGCGAGCTGCGGATCGACCTGGGCGCGATAGCCCAGCTCGTAGGCGAGGAGTTTTTCCGAGACCACGTTGTTGCTGCCCACGATGCGGTACGGCGGTGTGGCCGGTGAATAGAGGTCGCGATCGATGCGCGACGGAGTCCGGACCGCACGCGAGATCGCGCTCCAAATGGTCTGTTGCTCATCCGGCGTCCAGGCGAGCCGCACGCTGGGCTCGAACTCAAATCCGGTCTCGTTGTTGTGCTCGATCTTGGTGCCCAGCGTCAGGTGCAGCCGGTCCTGCAGGAGCGTGATTTCGTCCTGGGCGAAGGCATTGGACCACGCCCGGCCGACCCGGGGCGGCAGAAAGGCATCCGCGGGCGTGTTGACCACATCGTCCTCCACCAGCCGGTAGCCCAATCCGCAAACGAGGTCGTGGGCGGCTCCCCAAGGAAGATGATACTGGAAATCCATGTCATAGGTATCGAGATTCTGGATGAACGAACCCGGAATCCGCCGGTGCGTACGGTCGTAATAAACCTGGAGCTTAAGGTCGGAACCATCGCCGAGCGAGCGCGACCAGCGGCCGAGCAGGTTGCCCCCGTTGGCCCGGATATTGTCGGGACCGATCTGGCCCATGGTGCTGTCATAGGCATCGCCCTGCAGCGTGAAAGTGGTATCCGCGGCCGCATAATCATCCAGGCGAAACCCCACCTGCCCCGTGCGCCAGGCATCGCCCGACCGCAGGCCCGTTTGTTGCAGCGAATCGCCGCGGTCGAAATATTTCGCGTAGACGCGGTAGTAGACGTTGGGCGTCAGGGTGGCGCCGTAACGCACTTCCGCCGCATCCTGGAGCTGGGTGCCGCCCCCGGCGACGAGGAGACTGCCCGGCGTGTCTTTGGCGCTCTTGGTCGTGATGTTGATCACGCCATTCACGGCATTGGCCCCCCATTGCGTCGCGCCCGGGCCGCTGATGACTTCGATGCGATCGAGATCTTCGAGCATCGTGTCCTGCACATCCCAATAGACACCGGCATACAGCGGCGTATAGACCGAGCGCCCGTCGATCAGCACGAGCAGCTTGTCGGCAAAAACGTTGTTGAAACCGCGGGCCGAGATGGCCCATTGCCGGGAGTCGATCTGTGCCACCTCGAGATTGGAGGCGAGACGCAACGCCTCGGGAATACTGGTGGCGCCCGAGCGCCGGATGTCGTCGCCGGTGATCACCTGGATGGCCGACGCCACATCGAAGAGTTTCTCCGGGCGCTTGGACACGGAGGTCACCTCGATATCCATGAGCTGTTCCATGCTCATTTGTTTCAGCGCGCTCAACGACGGCAACGGTGGCGGCGTCTGGCCCGGGAGCGGAGCGATGGAAAACGCGAACCCGACGGCCGCGAGGACGCCGACCCGGCGCCAGTTTCCGCGCGCCGGTCTGGCGGGGCCGACCGGGGTTTGCGGCAGGGGAAGGTGATTCATGGGATCTGGGGAACGGCCATGAGCTGCGCGCTACAGGCCGCGCTGGCGATCGTGCCAGAGGACGGCCTCGCGCATCAATTCGCCGGCATCGCTCAATCCGAGCTTTTCTTTGATCCGCGCGTCGTAGGAAGCAACCGTCTTTACGCTGACGCCCAGCCGATCCGCGATTTCCTTGGGACTGCGACCCTGTCCGCGCAGGCGGAAGACCTCGATCTCGCGGTCGCTGAGCAGATCTTCCGGCGAGCCGCGGCCGTGCGCCGCGCTCCCGAACATGCGTCCCGCGAGTTGCGCCATCA
>DATJQT010000066.1:0-4157 GCA_035505475.1 Vulcanimicrobiaceae bacterium | reverse complement strand
GTGAAGCGGTAACCGTAGGCGTTTCCCTGCGTCAGGGCGTCGTCGCCCCAGATGTGCTGCCACTGGGCGTTGGCCATGAAACGGTTGGCGACAATGAAGTCGGTGGGGCTGAGGTTGGTGAACGGGCTGAGGCCAGCCTGCGTCAGACGGAGCGGGATGACCGGCTCGCTGGTGCCCTGGCCGTTAAAGAGGTAAGCGCTAAGCGTCAGCTTGTCGGATTCGCTCGCGAGGGTGTAACGGAAAACCCCCGTCGTCTTGTTCAGGTGTTCGGGCTCCGAAAAAGCGTTGTTGAAGTAGTTGAACTGTTGATCGCGGTCTAAAAGAGGTCCACTTTCGCGGTTTGGAAGGGGGCCGGTTGACGTTGCCCGGCGAGGCGATTTGAGGCGACTGGACCTTGATCAGGTCCTACCTGGTCACTTTTCGGTCGGCTCTTCGCCGCCGCGATGGACGCGATAAGACTTTCCCTTCAGCTTCACGATCGTTGCGCCGTCCACCACGCGGTCCAGCATCGCCATCGCCAATGGTGCATCACCGAGGTATTCGGCCCAGGACTCGAAGTCGATGTTCGTCACTAGCGCCGTGCTGGCGCGCTGGCTGCGGGCGTCGATAATCTTGTACCACAAGCTGGCGGCTTCCGGACAGGCGGCACGTTCGGTGCGATCGAAGCCGAACTCGTCGATGATGAGAAGGCTGAATTTGGCATAGAAGCGAACGCGATCGTGGATGGTCTGGTCCGCCAAAGCGGCGGTGAGGTCTTCGAGCAGTTCGCCGCTGGTGACGTAACGGACCCGCTGTTCGAGCATACAGGCCGCCAGTCCAATGCTCTGGATCAGCCGGCTCTTTCCCAGGCCAGACTGGCCGACGAAAACGACGTTCTGCTTGCGGCGGATGAAGTCGCCCTGGGCCATCGCCTCAATCTTCAGCCGGGGGATGGTAGGATTGAAGTTCCAGTCGAAGCTGTCCAGCGGCAGCGCTTCGCGGAAGTGGGCCTCCTGGATGAGACGTTCGATGCGGCGCTGGCGGCGGAGGCCGGCCTGGTCGGCGAGCAACCGATGCAGGAACTCCAGGTGCGACCAGCCGGCGTCCTGGGCTTGCTTGAGGACCTCGTCGAGTTGGTCCGCCGTCACGGGGACACGCAGGGTCGCGAAGTCGACGAGGATTCCGTCACGCAGGTTCGGAGTCTTGGGGTTTTTCTTTGGACGGCGTTTCATCGGCTTCCTCGGGTTCGAGTAGGTGCTGGTAATCACCGGTCGGACGTGGATTGATCGGTTCTCGGCGCAGACGCGGATCGAGAGTGTCCTGGTGCAACTCGGCCAGTTCATCCAGCAGTCGTTTGGGGCGGGCCTTGGCAGCCAGAATGCGGCGCATGGCGGCCAGGGAGTAAGCGCCGAAGCGGACGGCACGCTCCAGGGCCGCCAGCACATCGTCCCGCTGGTAATGCGCTACCAGCGCCAACAACTGCTGGGCTTGCAGTTTGCCCTGGATCTGCTTGTCCAGAAGCCCATCGAGGAACTGCACCGCGATTGGCCCCAGTTCGCCGAAGCGTTGCCGCAAGAGCAAGGCCCGCTGGTTCGGATCGTCCGTGGGATGATGGCTCTTGATGATCTGCCGCACACCGGTCTGTGTGCTGCTCACCAGGCGATGCCGGGCGATCTCTTCCAGGCTGATCGAGTAGACGATCACCTCGTTGCCGCTGACGCGGACCGGCAGTACCTGGCCGATGTACGACCAGGGCACCGAATAGGAGTTCAGCCGGTAGGCGACGAAACCTTCGACGTTCACATGACGATAAACCACCAGCGCCGTGTCGAAGTCGCAGGCCGGCAGCGGCAAGAGGTGTGGTTGCTCCCGCGCATGCCGCTGCCGCGGTGACTCCTTGAAGTCCCGTAGCACCCGGACGTCGGCAACCGTGGCCAGCCACTGGGCGGTCAGTTCGTTGAGATGCTCCAGCGTGTCAAAGGTGCGGCCATTGAGCAGGCTCGTCTCGACGTAATAGAATTTGCGCTCGCACTTCCCCTTGGTCTGCGGCCGACGGACGCGGCAGGCGTGCGGGCGGAAGCCATAGTGCGTGGCGAAGGCGAGGAACTTCGGGTTGTACAGCGGGCCGTCGGCGTCGTGCCGGAGTACCACCGCCTTGAAGTTGTCGTACAGGCAGACGCGGGCCACGCCGCCCAGATGATGGAACGCCTGGACGTGCTCGCGCAGCGTCGTCCACAGGTCCATCGACTCCACCCAATGCAGGTATTGCCGTCGCGAGTAACCGAGGAGGTAACTGAACAGGTAGACGCGCCGCCGGCCTTCGCGGGTGAAGTCGAGGTCGTAGACGCCGAAATCCATCTGGGCTTGCTGGCCCGGCTCGGTCTCAAAGCGCGGCACGGGCGCCGGTGCGGGCCGCGGACGCAGCCGCCGGAGTCGTTGACGCACGACCGTGTAGCCGCCGGTGAAACCACGCTGCCGCAGCTCTTGCCAGGCCCGCTCGGCGGTCAGGTTCGGATACTTGGCCAGCAATTCGGTCAGGACCGGCTCGAAGGAATCGATGATGCTGGGGCGCGACCGCGGCCGGCTCCAGGGAGCGATCCGGCCCTCACGCTGGGCTTGCACCTGCGCCAACGCGCGGACCACCGCTCCCCGCGAGATGCCCAGATCCTTGGCGATGGCACGGATCGACCCTCCCGCCTGGTGCCGCTGCACGATCTCATGACGCAGCGCTTCATTCATGGCATTATCTCCTTCGCACCCAGGCCGGTCCCAGCACCAGTTCCGCGACCGTGCCGGCCTGGTCGCCGACCCGCCGCAACAGCGGCTCCAGAACCTCGCGGTCGCCCTCACGCAGTTCGCGTTCATTCGGCGTGCGCAGCCAGCTCTCGACTCGGCCCAGGGCTTCCAGGGCCTGCGTCAGATGCCGCGCCAGCCAGTTGCCGGCCCGACTCAGTCGCGGATCACGCAACGCCACCGGCAAGCTCCGGGTCTGGGCCAGCGCCTGCCGTGGTTGGGACAACACGAATGCCGCCTGCTCCTCACTGGCCCCCTGCAACAGGTCGATCACTTCGCTCACTTCCTGGGCAGTCAAGGTCTGACGGCGGGTCAACGCCAGCACGGCTTCCTGGTTGCCCGCCGGCAACCGCACCAACTGCCGGGCCAACGCGGGACCGAGCAAACCCAGACGCAGGTCTTCCTTCACCGCGTCGCTGAGCTTCTCCAACAGCGCCAGCCGACGGCACACCCAGCTCTTGTGCTGGCCCAGAAGGTGCGCCGCTTCCACCTGGGTCAGGCCGTCGTCCCGCACCAACGCCTGCACGATCCATGCTTCTTCCAGCTCACGGACGCCCCGTTGTCCTCGGTTGAGTCCCAGGATCGCCGCCTTCGCCGTGCGGTCGTCCATCGCCAGGATGCGGACGCTCAACGTCGTCAGTCCCACCTGCGGTGCCGCCGCCCAGCGCTTGAAGCCGTCGAGCAACTCCAACTCCTCGCCCCGGCGACAGGCCACCACGGGCGACAATTGCCCCCAACGTCGCAGCGACGACGCCAGCGATTCCTCGGCCAGCGGATCGGCCAGGCGATAGCAGCGATACCGTTGTCCCAGCGCGGCCAGCGACACCGGACGCACGATGCCTTCCTCGAACCCCACGCGCGCATCCTCCCCGTCTGCCCGCCTCGAAGAAAGGAAACGGGGGACCCGAAGATGCTTCCCGGCCCGCCCGCTCCTTCCTCCGTTTGGGGCGGGGTGACTTTACGATGTCGGAGAAGAGGACCCAACCGGCAAAGACATGCGTTAAGAGGTGTTCGGTCGCGGACGATACCCGGTCCTTCGTTCCCGCCGCCAACGTCGGCGCCGCTGCCGATAGCGGACTTCCCGATCCAGCACCCGCCGTAACGCCAATCGGCAAGCCAAACTGCAAAAACGTCGGCAGGATCGAGCGGGGTTCGTCCAGAACCGGACGTAACAGCCGGGCCGAAAACACATACACTCGACCAAATCTTCGCCGGGACAGGCCGGGCGCTGGCCCTCGCGCGACGCTAACCCGTCAGCTGACGCTGTGGCGGTTGCCCGCTCCTGCCGCCGTTGCCGATAGCGTTGCTGCTGTGCTCGCCGCCGCTCGCGTCCTGCTGCGCTGGCTCGATAACGTCGGCTGGCCTGCGCCCGCCGCCAACGCCGG
>DATJQT010000065.1:0-1884 GCA_035505475.1 Vulcanimicrobiaceae bacterium | reverse complement strand
GTCGCTCGAGGTGACGTTCCACAACAGCCGCGAAAAGCTGTCCCCGCCCCAGTTTTCCACGGTGTTCGGTCCGGTGGTGATGTCCTTCAGCACGTCGAAGGTGTGGTCCACGCTGAACGATTGCAGGAACCAGAACTTGTCCTTCACGATCGGGCCGGAAAACGTGATGCGCGGGTAGAAGTTCCCCAGGTGCGCGCCGTCCTGCACGTTGATCCCGGGAATGAAGTCCGTGGCGTTGAACCGCCACTGGTTGTCGCCTTCCGGCGTCTCAAATTTCAGGACGGCCGCGCCGGGATGCGGATACTCGGCGCCGAACCGTCCGGTCTGCACCTCCGCAGACCGCAGGGCATCCACGATCAGGCGTACGGTCAGGGAGTTGTCCACCGGGCTGCCAATCTCGAAGCCGTCTAGCAGATATTGCGCGTCGGTCGAGCGCGCCCCGGCCACGTGCAGCACGTCGTTGGCGTCGCGGAGAATCTGCGGCAGGGCAATCAGGCTCTGTGTCAGATCGCGGGAACTCGGCACGGGGATAGCAAAGACTTCGGCGGAGGTGAGTGTCGCCGTCTGCTGCGTGGCCGTGGGCTCGATGCGGTTCGGGTCCGCCACCACGTCCACCTTTTCTTTCACCTCCTGCGCGTGGTTTAAGGTGAACGAAAATTCCGTGGCCCCCGGCGCCAATTGAAGCGTCTGCCCCGCAAGCACAAAGAAACCCACCTTCACCATGGTCAGGGTGTAGGAGCCGGGCGCGAGGTTCGGGATGGAAAAATACCCGTCGTCGTCGGTGATTGCGGAAAAAACCGTCTTGCTCGAACCTTCAAGTTTTACTTGAACGTTGCCGACGGGCAGCCGGTTCTCGTCCAGCACGCGTCCGTGCAGCGTGAGTGGCGTGTCCGCGCAGGCGCCTCCGGCCAGCAGAAGCGCCACCCCGAACGAAACGATGCGCAGAAAAGTCAGCACTCCGAAAGCCCCTGACGAACGGCCGCTCTGCCGCGCGGCGAGCCAACCGCTCCGCTCGCCGCTGCTCCCCGGGCCGCCACATCGGACAGGGTACGGGTCTAATGATGCTACAGCATTACAATTGCCGGAATGGGGAATTCCCCGCCGCGGCTACTTGCGCTTGGCTTTCGCCGCTTTTTGCTTTGCTTCGACCGCCGCTTGCGCCGCCGCCAGCCGGGCCACGGGGACGCGGAAGGGCGAGCAGCTCACGTAGGTAAGGCCGATCTTGTGGCAGAACTTGACGGAATCGGGGTCGCCGCCGTGTTCGCCGCAGATGCCCAGCTCGAGGCCGGGCCGGCCGGCGCGGCCTTTCTGGACGGCGATCTTCATCAGCTCGCCGACGCCGCTCTGGTCAATGCTGGCGAAGGGGTTCTTCTTGATGATTTCCTTCTCCTGGTACGGTCCGAGGAACGCGCCGGAGTCGTCACGGCTCATGCCCAGGCAGGTCTGGGTGAGGTCGTTGGTGCCGAAGCTGAAGAATTCGGCGGTCTGGGCGATCTCGTCGGCGGTCAGGGCACCGCGCGGGATTTCGATCATGGTGCCGACCATGTAGCTGAACTTGACCTTCTTCTCGGCCATGACTTCCTTGGCCACGCGATGGACCACGGCGACCTGGAGGTCGAGCTCGCGCTTGAACCCGACCAGCGGAATCATGATCTCCGGCTTGACCTTCGTGCCTTCCTTCTGCACCTTGGCCGCTGCCTGGAACACGGCCCGCGCCTGCATCTCGGAGATTTCCGGGAACACGATGCCGAGGCGGCAGCCGCGGAAGCCGAGCATGGGGTTGAACTCGTGCAGCTCGTGCACGCGGGCGATGATTTTCTCGACCGGGATGCCGAGCTTCTTCGCGAGGTCTTCCTGCGACTCGCGGGAGTTGGGCAGGAATTC
>DATJQT010000064.1:0-15067 GCA_035505475.1 Vulcanimicrobiaceae bacterium | reverse complement strand
AGGAACCAGCCGATGAAGGCGATCCACAGCCCGTTGGTGATGCTCCCGCCCAGCATCTGCCACACGCCAGAGAAGATGAAGAGGAAACCGATAAACCGCCCCACATTGGCGGCCACCAGGGTGGCCCGGCGCAAGCTGTGGGTGATCCCCCAGACAAGGGCGCGGAGCACCCGCCCCCCATCCAGCGGGAACCCGGGCGTCAGGTTAAAGAGGGCCAGCATGCCATTGATATAGGCGAGGTATTTCGTCAGGGCCACGAGCGGAGCAACACCGGCGACCAGGGGTTGCAGCAGGCTGAACAGGGCGGCCAGGGCGCCGCTCATTACGGGGCCGGCCACGGCGATCCACAATTCGGCCATGGCACTGGGCGGCTCCCCGCCGATCTGCGCGACACCCCCGAAGATGAACAGCGTGATGCTGCGCACCGGCACCTTGTAGCGGAGCGCCACCACCGAATGTCCCAGCTCGTGGAGCAGGACACTGACGAAAAAGAGGCAGGCGGTGACGGCTCCCACGAGCCAGTACTCCGCCGGGGGCCAGCCCGTGAACTCGGCCGGGAAGTATCCCACGGCCAGCGTCCAGGTGATCAGCCCGAAGATCAAAAACCAGGAATAATCCAGCCCGATCGGGATCCCGAGAATGCGCCCCACGGGAATCGAATGGCGGGCCATGCGAGACGTCCTCCACTCCTTCGTAGACCCCTCGGCCTATGGTTTATGTTGGGGCGCGACCCTTTGTCCGGCCTCGGCCCCCTCGAGCCGCAGGATTTTTGACTGTCCCGGGGCAGCGCACCATGGCCGAGGCGATATGACGCGGGCTACCCGACGCGGTGTGCTGCGCTCGTCCGCACTTGAAGCAAGCCGTCATGTCTCTTCACGCCTTCCCCGTGAGCGATGCGCCTATCGGGGAAGCTGCAGAACCACGCGAATATCGCGCCCCCGATCAGCCCGTCGAAGGCCACCCGGATCAGGCCGATCACGCTGCTCAGGGGGCTTCCGGTGCGCTCCGTTGGAATTCAACCCAATTTCAGTCGCCCCCGAGCGAATCTCAGTCACGGCGACGCCGTGCTGCCCGCCTCTCCACCGGGCCCTGGTCCATCCGGCAGGGCCGGGGCACGCGAGAGCCCCGTGACGGCGAGGATGTCTTGCTCGTTGAGGGTTTCTCGCGATAGGAGTGCGTCGGCGAGCGCGTCGAGTTGCTTCCGGTGTTCCGTCAGGAGCCGCATGGCCTCCTCGTGGCCCTCGTGGAGGATCGCGCGCACCTCGGCATCGATGGCGGCTGCGGTCGCCTCGCTGAACGGTTTTGCGCCGCCATACCCCATGGGGCCGGTCAGATAGGGACTTTCTCGCGGCGCGAGTTGCACCAGCCCGAGCCGCTCGCTCATGCCCCAGCGCGTCACCATCCGTTGGGCCAGGCCGGTCGCTTGCTCGATGTCGCTTTCGGCCCCGGTCGTCTTGGTGCCATAGACGACCTCCTCGGCGGCCCGGCCGCCCAGCATCCCGACGATGCGGGCGCGCAGATACGCTTCCGGATAGTTGTAGCGGTCGCTGGCGGGGCGCTGGTAGGTGACGCCAAGGGCCTGGCCCCGCGGCACGATGGTCACCCGGTTCACCGGGTCGGCGCCGGGCACCACCAGGCCCAGGATCGCGTGCCCGCCCTCATGATAGGCGATGCGCTCCCGGTCGGCCCGGCTCAAGAGGAGCGGGCGCTCGGGGCCGAGCACGATCTTCTCCAGCGCGTCCAGGAAGTCCTGCTGCCGGACCGCGTCCTGGCCGCGCCGGGCCGCGAGCAGTGCCGCCTCGTTGACCAGGTTCTTGAGGTCGGCCCCCGAGAACCCTGGCGTGGTGGCGGCAAGCTCCCCCAGGCTGGCGTCGCTCGCAAGCGGCACCTGGCGGGTGTGGACCTTCAGGATCGCCTCCCGGCCAGCCTTGTCCGGGAGGTTCACGATCACGCGCCGGTCGAAGCGGCCGGGGCGGAGGAGGGCCTTGTCGAGCACCTCCGGCTGGTTGGTCGCCGCCAGCACGATGATCCCCTCCCGGCCAGAGAAACCATCCATTTCGGTGAGAATCTGGTTCAGCGTCTGCTCCTGCTCGCTCGCGCCGCCGACTGCGAACTGCCCGCGCGCGCGCCCGATGGCGTCCAACTCGTCGATAAAGACGATCGCCGGCGCATGTTCCCGCGCGTCCTTGAAGAGGTCCCGCACCCGCGCCGCCCCCACCCCCACCACCATCTCCACGAACTCCGCGGCGCTGGTCGAGTAGAACGGCACCCCTGCCTCGCCCGCGACTGCCCGGGCCAGCAGGGTCTTGCCCGTGCCCGGCGCGCCGACCAGCAGGACACCCTTCGGCGCCGTGCCGCCCAGCCGGGTGTACTTGAGGGGGTCCGTGAGGAAATCCACGATCTCTACCAGCTCGTTTCGGGCTTCGTCGATGCCCGCAACGTCGGCAAAGGTCACCTTGGTGTCGGTCGCCTGATCGTACCGGTGGGCCTTGCTCTTGCCGATGCCCATCAGTCCACCGAGTCCCCCCATGCCCCCGCCCTGCTGGGCGGCCCGCCGGAAGAGCCAGATGTAAAACCCGATGAAGAGCAGCGCCGGTGCGAAACTCAGCAGGAGCGTCATTAACGGACTGCTTTCTTGGTGGACGGGGGTCGCGCTGATCTCGACGCCATGATCGATCAGGAACATCTCCAGGCCAGGGCCGACGAAGCTGGGCAGCGTAGTGGTGAAGAGCCGCACGGTCTTGGGCGACTCGCGGGGCGCTGCCTTTGGCGCGCTTTTCGTGGGGGATCCACCGGTCGGTCCCGCAGGCTGCTCGGCCGGCGGGGGATAGGTGACCGGGGCCTTGAAGCGGCCCGTGATCGTCTCGCCCCGGCTGTAGATGGCCCGCACGTTGCCCTTCCCGACTTCCTCTTTAAAGAGGGTATAGGGCACCGTGACCGGGGCTTCCGGACTGGGGGCCAGGAGCCGTGCCAGGAGAAAGTTCACCAGCAAGAGGCCCACGAACCAGAGCCAGTGGTGCCGCGGCGGGAGGGTCGCCGGGCCGGCCCCTTTCGCCGCGCCGCGTCGCGGGTCACCCGGCGGGACCCACCCGCTGCGCGTCGCATCGCTTCCCTGTACCTTCTGCGGTCTGGGAGAGACCACGGTCTCCTCCTTCATCGTGCAATACCTAGTCCTCACCCAAGCTGCGGCGGAAGAGAAATATCACAGCCGCGAGAGCCGTCGCCGCAGACAACGGACCACACTGGAGTGGCACCGCGAACGCGCGGCGAGGCAAGAAAGACCCGCTCTTCCTTCACTCACTTTCCGAATGCCATGTCCGCTCTGCCGCCCCCAGGATGGCCACCTGGTTGATGCGTCGCGTCCCTAGCGGGGCCGGGGGTGTCGCTGCCCTCTCACAAAGGCAGGGAACGATACGCGACCCTTCCGGCGAGCCACCGCCAGGTCGGCTCCTCTGCGTGTTCCTGGGCCAGGTGGTCGAAAACGGCAAAGGCGGCAGTGCGTGCCTCTGGCATCCAGCGGGCACTTTCGCCGCCCTGCCCCCGCACCGCCTCGAGCGCGGCGGTCAGCACCGTCTCGAGCATGTCCGCTGATGCCCGGCGCTCTCGGACCAGTCGGCATGCGGCCGATAGTGTCGCCTCGACCACCTCAGCAATCTCCCTGGGACCAATCGGACCGCGTTCGATGCGCGTGGCCAGCAGCTCGCGCACGGTGAGGCGGATGCCCCGCGGGGGCACGGCGGTCCGCAGCAGCGTGCCCAGCTCCGCTGCCACTATCTCGTCGAAGGAGCTCATGACGCCGCGGCCTCCCCACCGGACGGACCGGTGACCGGTTCGATGTACAGTCCGTCACGAACTACGCTTACGCGCGCCGTGCCGCCATCCCCGAGCTTCCCCGCCACGATCAGCCGCGCCACCGGTGTCTCCACTTCCCGCTGGATGAGCCGTTTGAGGGGACGCGCCCCAAACACGGGATCGTAGCCCACCCGGGCCAGATACTGTCGCGCGCCGTCCGTGGCCTCGATCGCGATCCGCCGCTCGGCCAATCGCCGCTTTAGCTCGTCCAACTGGATCTGCACGATCTGCCCGAGCTCGGCCTCGGTCAGGGCGCGGAAGACGACGACCTCGTCCACCCGGTTCAGGAACTCCGGCCGGAACTGGCGGCGGAGCGCCTCTAGCACCTGCTCGCGCATGCGCTGGTAGGTGCGCTCATCCGTCCCGCGCATCTCGAGGATGAGCTGGGAGCCGATGTTCGAGGTCATGATAATGACGGTATTCTTGAAGTTCACCGTTCGCCCCTGCCCGTCGGTCAGCCGGCCATCGTCCAGCACCTGCAGGAGCACGTTGAAGACATCGGGATGCGCCTTTTCGATCTCGTCGAGCAGGACTACCGCGTACGGTTTGCGCCGCACTGCTTCGGTGAGCTGCCCGCCTTCCTCATAGCCGATGTAGCCCGGAGGGGCGCCGATGAGCCGCGCCACGGTGTGCTTCTCCATATACTCGGTCATGTCGAGCCGGACCATGTTCTCCTCGGCGTCGAACAGCGTGGCGGCCAAGGCGCGCGCCAGCTCGGTCTTGCCCACGCCCGTCGGCCCGAGGAACAGAAAGGAGCCGATCGGGCGTTTCGGGTCCTTAATGCCCGCTCGCGCCCGCACCACCGAGTCCGCCACCGCGCGCACCGCCTCGTCCTGTCCCACGACCCGATGATGCAGCTCCTCCTCCAGGCGCAGGAGCTTCTGCATCTCACCCTCCATGAGTTTGGAGAGCGGGATGCCGGTCCAGCGGGAGACCACCTCGGCGATGTCCTCCTCGTCCACCTCTTCTTTGATGAGGCGGCGGCTGCCCGCGGTGTCCGCCCGGGACTCCTCCGCGCGCACCTCGCGCTCGAGCGTCGCCAGGGTGCCGTACTGGAGTTCGGCGGCGCGGGACAGGTCCGCCGCACGCATGGCCTTCTCGATCTCGAGCTTCGTCTCCTCGATCCGCTTCCGGAGCGCTCGCGGGCGCTCGATCGCCCCCTTCTCGCGCTGCCATTGATCGCGGAGCGTCTTGCTGTCCGCCTGCAGGCGCGTCAGCTCCTCCTCCAGCCGCTCGAGGCGCTGGCGCGACGCCGCGTCCGTCTCCTTCTTGAGGGCCTCGCGTTCGATCTCAAGTTGCATCGTCCGGCGGGTGAGCTCGTCCAGCTCGGCCGGCATCGAGTCGATCTCCGTCCGGAGCCGCGCCGCCGCCTCGTCAATCAGGTCGATCGCCTTGTCGGGCAGGAACCGGTCCGCAATATAGCGCTGCGAGAGCACCGCCGCGGCGACCAGCGCCGCGTCCTTGATGCGGACCCCATGATGGACCTCGTAACGCTCCCGGAGCCCGCGGAGGATCGAGATGGTGTCCTCCACCGTCGGCTGATCCACCAGCACCGGCTGAAAGCGGCGCTCCAGCGCCGCATCCTTCTCGATGTGCTTCTTGTACTCGTCGAGGGTGGTGGCCCCGATGCAATGCAGCTCGCCGCGCGCCAGCATCGGCTTCAGCAGATTGCTGGCATCCATGGCACCTTCGGCCGCCCCCGCCCCCACCACTGTGTGCAGCTCGTCGATGAAGAGAACGACCTCGCCCTGGGCGTCCTGCACGGCCTTCAAGACCGCCTTGAGGCGCTCCTCGAATTCGCCCCGGAACTTCGCGCCCGCGACCAGCGCGCCCATGTCGAGCGCCACGATGCGTCGCTGCTTGAGGCCCTCGGGCACGTCCCCCCGCACGATGCGCTGGGCGAGCCCCTCGACGATGGCGGTCTTCCCCACCCCCGGCGAGCCGATCAGGACCGGGTTGTTCTTGGTGCGGCGCGACAGGATCTGGATCACCCGGCGAATCTCTTCATCGCGGCCGATCACGGGGTCGAGCTTGCCCTGCTGCGCGAGCGCCGTCAGGTCCCGTCCGTACTTGTCGAGGGCCTCGTAGGTCCCCTCGGGCGTCGGGCTGGTCACACGCTGCCCGCCCCGCACGGCCTCGAGTCCCTGGAGCAGCATGTCGCGCGTGAGCCCGGCCGCACGGAACGCCTCGGCCAGGGGTCCCTCTCGCACCTCGGCCAGCGCGAGCAGCAGGTGCTCGACGCTGACGTATTCGTCCTTCATGCGCTGGGCCTCGGCCTCGGCGCCGCTCAGCACCTCGTTCACGCGGGGGGCGACGTAGACCTGGTCAGGACGGGCCCCGGGACCGGAGACCCTCGGCAGTCGCTCGACGGCCTGCTGGAGTTGCTGCCCGAGGCTCGCAGGGTTGGCGCCCGCCTTCTCGATGATCCGGGGAGCGGTCCCGCCTTCCTGGGTCAGCAGCGCCAGCGCCAGGTGCTCGACTTCGATTTGGGACTGGCCGTGGCGCTGGGCGAGGCTTTGCGCCTGGCGAATCGCTTCTTGGGCCTTTTCCGTGAACCGGTTCGGATCCATCCCTTTCTCCTTCGGACAGCCCGTCAGGGCCGGCCGCGCAGGGCGGCGAGCTGCGCTTCGAGCGATTCCAGACGCGCCACCAGATCCACAATAATGGCGGCGCCGGTCAGATTCACGCCGAGATCCCGATGCAGGCGGAGCATCCGCTTGAGGCGCAGGGCCTCAGCCGCCGTGAATTCGTCCGATCCGGGATGGATCGGCTCGATTAGCCCGAGGCGCACCAGGCGGGCCAAACGCGTCGGAGTGATGCCCGCCGCTTCCGCCAGCACGTGGCTGGACAGGCAGACTTCGCCTTGGTGGGAGTTGTCGTACACTACGATCTTCAACGGGGACCGTATCGGAGTGGTCATACGCCCCTCATCACTGGGCGGGCCGATCGGCCGGTGACGATGATTCGCGCTTGAGCGTCTCGTACGCCGCGCGCTCCGCCGCGGTTGGGTGCTCCGGAACAACGATCCGGATCAGGGCGTACAGGTCGCCTCGTCCGTTACCGCTCAGCGGCAACCCCCGGTCCCGTAGCCGCAACCGTCGGCCAGCCTGCGTGCCCGGACGGATCGTCAGCGTCACCGGCCCATCCGGCGTCTCGACCTGAACCGCAGCCCCGAGCACCGCCTGCCAGGGCGCGAGCGACAGGTCCATTTCGATGTCGTCGCCGGCCACGCGGTACCGCGGATGCCCGACGACACGTATATGGAGGTAGAGATCACCTGGCGGCCCCCCACCCATCCCCGCGCCGCCTTGGCCGGCGAGGCGGAGCACCGTCTGGTCGCGTACACCGAGTGGGATCGTGACTTCCACGTCCTGGCGGCCGTCGAGGGAGATTCGCCGCTTCCCGCCACGCAGCAGCTCGTCCAGGGTCACCGGCAGCTCAGCCTCGACATCATTCCCCGGAAAACTGATCCGCGCACCGCCGCGTCCCGCCCGGCCGGTCCGTCCCACGTCCCGCCCAAACAGCGAGGCGAAAAACTCGCTGACATCGCCGGAGGCGTCCCATTCCGCCGGGGCTTTCCCACCCCCGGAGGCGGGCTGGAAGTCGTCCCCACCTTTCCATTGCTGTCCCAGAGCGTCGTAGCGGGCGCGCTTCACCGGATCGCTCAGAACCTCGTGCGCCTCGTTGATCTCCTTGAAGCGCTCGGCCGCTTTGACGCGCTCCGCCGCGGGCTGCAGGTCAGGGTGGTGCTTGCGGGCAAGCTGCCGGTACGCCCGCTTGATCTCGTCGACCGTCGCGGTCCGCGGGAGCCCGAGTACCTCGTAATAGTCACGGAACTTCACGGCCACGGTTCGCCGGACTCCCCCGGGGCTGCAGCGACCACTACCTGCGCCGGGCGCAGCACCTCGTCCCCCAGCCGCCAGCCGCGCCGTACTTCGCGCGCGACGGTCCCCGCCGGGACGTCGTCGGATACCTCCGCTGCCATCGCCTCGTGTACTCCAGGATCGAACGGCCACCCGACACTCTCGATCGGCTCGGCGCCGGCCTCGCGCAGAGCGGCGACGAACATGTGGTGGGTCACGGCCACACCCTTGCAGAACTCTGGGTCGGTACAGTCCGCGTGAAGGGCCCGCTCCAGGGCGTCGAGCACCGGCAGGAGCGGCAGCAGCGCCGTGCGACGACCCTCGCGACGGACTCTTTCCTGCTCGCGGGCGGCCCGACGGCGGACGTTCTCGAAATCGGCACGCAGTCGGAGCGTGCGCTGCCGCTCCTCCTCCAACTCGCGACGCAGGCGTTCGGCCACGTCGCTCTCGCCCGCGTGATCCACTTGCCGGCCGTTAACCATCTCCATCTGCTCCTCGCTCGCCCAATTCAGACTGCAGAATGAATATTAACATGCGAACTCCGCGATCCCGAGCGCGGGGTGAGCTCCTTGCCACACGAGGTGCGTAGCCGGACCGCAGGGCGCACCGCGTGACACAGATGGTCACCCACAGCACTCATCGGCGTCCGCGCGGATGGCGAGCGATGTCGCGGCCTTCGGCACAATGCTATGCCCCCTCTTTTTTCGATGCCGGCGCCGCGCGCTACCCGTTCCAGTCCCCGTCCCAGCAGCGGGGGTGGCCATAGTGGTCGTTCAGTTGCGTCTCGTAGGCGCGCTCCACCGGTCGGGTGGAATCGGACGCGGGGCTGGTCTGGATCTGCGCGCGCGTGACGGTCACGTGCACCTGCGACTCGGTCCAGTCCACCCGCCGGATGGCGCAGACGAGCCACTTGGGCGGCACCCTTGTCGTCGCCAACCACGGAGAAGCCGTGATCGGCCATGTTCAGCAGGAAATTGCGCTTCATGCCGTCCAGGCCAATTGCATGCCGGTGTTGTGGCTGTTTACTGGCCATGGGTTTGTCGCTAGAGCCCTTTGCGGATCGCTTGCAATTCCTGCTGCCGTTTCGCGGTGGTTTTGGGATATGCCATCGGCAGCGCATGGAACGTATCGAGGACAATTTGGGACACAATCAACCGCGCATTCTCCTTCTCATCGGCGGGCACGATGTACCAAGGCGCGTACGGGGTGCTGGTCGCGGTCAGGCACGCCTCATACGCTTTCATATAGTGGGTCCAGTACTTCCTCTCCTGCAGGTCCGCGCGACTGAATTTCCAGTTCTTGTCCGGCGCATCGATGCGCTCGAGGAATCGCTTGCGCTGCTCGTCCTTCGACAGGTGGAGAAAGACCTTGATGATCCGGGTGCCGTTGCGATAGAGATGCGCTTCCAGGTCCACGATGGACCGATACCGCCCCTTCCAGATCGTCTTCTCGTCGAGCAACTCCTCCGGAAGCCCCTGGCTGCGGAGCAGCTCCGGATGCACCTGAACGATCAGCACTTCCTCGTAATAGGACCGATTGAAGATGCCGATCCGCCCGCGTTCCGGTAGCCGGCGGGTCGTGCGCCAGAGAAAGTCGTGTTTCAGTTCTTCCCCACTCGGCTGTTTAAAGCTGAAGACCTCACAGCCTTGCGGATTGACCCCGGACATGACATGCCGGATGGCGCCGTCCTTGCCGGCACCGTCCATCCCCTGGAAAATCAGCAGCACCGCATAGCGGTCGGCCGCATAGTGCAGGCGTTGCAGTGCACTCAATTCCTCGACGTGTTCTTCCAGGAGTTCTTGATACCGCTTTCTCGATTTGCAAAATGGCGGCACACGGGTCGGACGCTGCTTGAGCCCAACTGTTTCACCGGGCCGTACCTGGAACTCCTGTGCATTGATTTTCATCTTCATCCCCTCGGTCTTGCCGGCCGCGTTGTTCACGTCTGTTAATGTCTGGGCAACCGCCCTGGCCGCTTCCCTGCTCGTCCAGTTCTTAGGCACCCTGGGCGATCTGCGGCGGCATATTGGATGCTGTCTTGACAATGGCGGGATCACACAACGGGTATGCCGCCAGTTTCACACGGTCATTCACCAGGAACCAGGCTAGGGCATACCCCCAGACACCGACCGCCCACATCCACCCGATGGGTGCCATGAAGAACCCGTAGACGCTGATGAGGGTCGCCAGGAGCTGGGTCCCCATCACCGCCCCGAGTAAGATCGGGGCCGGCTTATGCGACCAGAATGGCCCGCGCGTCCGGGTGACAAAGATCGTCAGATGCCCCGCGACCGAGAGCTTCAGATACATCAGGGACTGAATCATCTCGCGGTTGAGGTGGAAGACCCGCTCCCCCAAATAGAAGAGGCCGAACGAGGCGAACACGCCGGCGACCCCCAGCACCGATGCGATCCCCAGCACCATGCGCATGTTCCAGGCTTCGGGCTGGTCCTTGTAATGCACGTTGTCGTACGCGATGGACAGGATGGCGCCGTCGTTCAGCAAGGCCAGGAGCACGATCATCACCGCCGTCAATGGATAAAAGTTAAAGACCAGGATTGCCAGCGTCATGAACAGGAGCACGCGGATCGTCTCGGCGATGCGGTAGATCGCGTAGCTGTTCATCCGCTGGAAGATGCGGCGACTCTCCTTGATCGCGTCGATGATCACCGACAGACCGGGCCGCAGGAGCACGATGGCCGCGGCCGCGCGCGCCGCGTCCGTCGCGCCGGACACCGCAATGCCGCAGTCGGCTTTCTTCAGCGCGGGGGCGTCATTCACCCCGTCGCCGGTCATGCCGACGATGTGGCCGCGCCGCTGCAGGACCTCCACGATGTGGAACTTGTGCTCGGGGAACACCTGGGCGAACCCGTCGGCCTGCTCGATGGACTCGGCTACCGCCGTGGTCTCGTGCTTCTTTGAGTCGCCCAGGCCGCTGGCATCGAGGATGTTGGCGCCCATCCCTAACTTCTTGGCCGTTTCCTGGGCGATGGCCAGGGCATCGCCCGTCACCATCTTGACCTGCACACCCATCTGACGCGCGGTTGCGATGGTGGCTTTGGCATCGTCCCGTGGCGGATCGAACAGGGGCAACACGCCAACAAACTGCCATGGCCCGTCGCCCTCGGCCCGCGCCACACCCAACGACCGAAAGCCGCGCGCGGCGAAGGCGTTGACCGCCTGCTCGACCGCGGGCTGCACCTGTCCGGCATTGGCCGCCAATGCCAAGATCACCTGCGGCGCACCCTTCGTCACCTTGAACGTCTGTCCGTCTTTGGTTTTGACGGCGGCCTCGGTGCGTTTATGCACCGGGTCGAACGGCTGGAAATGCACCACCTCATACGGCTTTAACGCTGCCGGGTCTTTCAGTCCGCCCAGGACGGCCAGATCAATGGTGTCGTTGTTGTCCGCGCGAGACGCCAGCGCGCCAGCCAGGATGACGTGCTCGGCGGAGAGATTGTTCACGCTGAACGGATCGCCCAGCGTCAACTTGTTCTGGGTCAAAGTCCCGGTTTTGTCCGAGCAGAGCACATCCGTGCCGGCCAATTCCTCGATGGCCACCAAGCGGCTCACAATCGCCTCTTGTTTGGCGAGCAGGCGCGCGCCGACCGCCATCGTCACCGACAGCACCGTCGGCATCGCCACCGGAATCGCGGCCACGGTCAGCACCAGGGCGAACTGCACCGTGGAGAGAATCGGGTCGCCGCGGAAGAGCGCGACGCTAATAATCAGCGCCACCAGGGCCACCGCAATGATGATCAGGTAATTGCCGATCTTCAGCACCGCCTTTTGAAAATGGCTGACGGTGTGTGCCTCCTGCACCAGTTGTGCCGTCTTACCGAAGTAGGTCTTCGCGCCCGTGGCATAGACCAGGGCGCCGATTTCGCCCTGGCGAATGATCGACCCGGAAAACACCGCCTCGCCCGATGTGCGCTCGGCGGGCAACGACTCGCCCGTCAGCGCGGACTGATCCACCTCCACCGGGTCGCCATCCAACAGGCGCGCATCCGCCGGCACGATGTCGCCCAGGCGCAGGCGGATGACATCACCCGGCACCAGCTCGCGCGCCGACGGGGTGATCCACTTCCCATCCCGCTTTACCCGGGCCTTGATCGCCAGCTTGGCCTTGAGGGCGTCAATGGCGTTGCCCGCCTGGCGTTCTTCCCAGAATCCGACCACGGCGTTGGCCAAAAGCAAGAGGAGGATGATGAAAAAGTCCGGCCAGTGCCCGACCACACCCGACAGAATCACCGCCACCTCGATCATCCACGGGATGGGCCCCCAAAAGTAGGTGAGGAATTTCAGGAACGGATTGGTCTTCTCTTCTTCAATCTCGTTCGGCCCATATTGGGCCAGCCGTTTCTGCGCCTCGGCTTGACTGAGACCCTCCGTCGATGATCCCAACCGTTTCTCCACTTCCAGCAGGGGCAGGGATTTCAGATCGTCCTGCGCACCGGGCTTCGTTCCCGGCGTCGATTCGGGAGCTGTGGGCCGGTCGGTGTGGGATTTCATCAGGGGTTCCCTTTCAGTCTTTGCTCTGCGGCAAGTGTTGTGAGTGACGGGAGACTTGTTGTCAGGTTCATGGCTTTTCCATCGCGGCCGAGTATTCGCCGCGGCGCGCCGCTCGGTTGCACCTGGCGCGATGATAGAGCGCGTGCTGTGCCACTTTCACATTGGCCTCCTTGCCTTGCCAAATCTCCAATGCCGGTTGCTGGATAGGACGGGCAAACGAGAACGCCAACGCCCAAGGCAGTCGCGACTGGAAGCGCACATTCATGGCATTCAACCGGGCCGAGGCCAGTTCACTGGATTGGCCGCCCGACAGGAATGCAATCCCCGGCACGGCCGCGGGGACGGCGCGTAAGAGACACCGCACCGTGGCATCGGCCACCTCGTCCACCGCCGCTTGCTGGGGGCAGGTCACTCCCGGCAGCACCATGTTGGGCTTCAGGAGCATCCCCTCCAGCGTTACTCGTTAGTCGTACAGCTGGGTGAACACTGTGCGCAAGACTTCCTCCGTTACCTCGCCGCACCGCTCTAGGGTATGCGCACCGTCCATGAGCACTTCCGGCTCGACGACGGGGACCAATCCGGCTTCCTGGCACAACGCGGCATAGCGCGCCAGCGCGTGCGCATTGGCCTCGATGCACCCCCGACTGGGAATACCATCGGCGATGGTAATCACCCCACGCCACTTGGCAAACCGGGCGCCCATGTGACAATACTCCTGGAGGCGGCCGCGCAATCCGTCCAGCCCCTCGGTGATCTTCTCTCCGGGATGGCCTGCCATGTCCTTCGCGCCCGTGTCCACCTTGATGCCGGGCATGATGCCCGCCTCGGTGAGGACTTTCCCGAAGGGCGTGCCATTTGTTGTCTGCTGGCAGATCGTCTCGTCGTAGAGGATCGCGCCACTAATGCACTCCCCGAGGCCGGGCGTGGTCACCAGCAACTCCCGATAGGCGCGCCGGGCCGCCTCGGTCTGGGGAATCCCCACCCGGGCAAATCGAGCGTTGCAGGTGGGCGTACTTTCATCCATCGCCAGCAGGCCCTTATAGCCGGCGACCAGGGCTTTCGCAGTGTCGATCAGCGCTTGTGCGTTCATCTGGAGTATTCCCATTTCCAGTTCCGGATTTCCAGCAGGTCCTCGCCGAATTTGTCGATGTATTGCTTGTGCTCGATCAGCTTGTCCTTGAGCTGTTGCTTCAGGTAGATACCCTTGTCGCGAGTTTGCGGCAGGCGATCGATGGTGTCCATGACGAGGTGGAAGCGGTCCAGCTCATTCAGCACGGTCATGTCAAAGGGGGTAGTGATGGTGCCCTCTTCCTTGTAACCACGGACGTGGATGTTGTCGTGGTTGGTGCGGCGGTAGGTCAGCCGGTGGATCAACCATGGGTAGGCATGGAAGGCGAAGATGACCGGCTTGTCCTTGGTGAACAGCGCGTCGAAAGCCTCATCGCTCAACCCGTGCGGATGTTCGCTCTGCGGCTCCAGCTTCATGAGGTCCACGACGTTGACCACGCGGATTTTCAGATCGGGCAGCTGCGCGCGCATGATGGAGACGGCAGCAAGCGTCTCGAGCGTGGGCACGTCGCCACAGCATGCCATTACTACGTCAGGAGCGGCGCCCTGGTCGTTGCTGGCCCACTGCCAGATGCCGATGCCCTCGGTGCAGTGTTTGATTGCGGCGTCCATGGTCAGCCACTGCGGCGCTTGATACTTGCCCGCGATCACGACGTTGACGTAGTGGCGGCTGCGCAGGCAATGATCCCAGACCGAGAGCAGGCAGTTGGCATCCGGCGGCAGATAGACACGCACGACGGAGGCCTTCTTGTTTACGACGTGATCAATGAAACCGGGGTCCTGATGAGTAAAGCCGTTGTGCATCTGCTGCCAGACGTGCGAGGCGAGCAGATAGTTCAGCGATGCGATCTTCCGCCGCCACGGCAGCTCCGCGGTGATCTTCAGCCACTTGGCGTGCTGGTTGAACATCGAATCGACGATGTGGATGAACGCCTCGTAGCAGTTGAACAGCCCGTGCCGACCGGTGAGCAGGTAACCTTCGAGCCAGCCTTCGCATTGATGCTCGCTCAACATTTCCATGACGCGCCCTTCCAGGGCGAGAAACTCATCGTTGTCCTGCTTCTGTGCGTCCCACTGCCTGTTGGTTACCTCAAACACGGCGTTCAAGCGGTTGGAGAGCGTCTCGTCGGGACCGAATATTCTAAAATTGCGTTGCTCCCGATTGAGCTTGGCCACATCGCGCAGGAACACGCCGAGTTCGTGGGTGTCGGCGGCGTGAACGGATCCTGGTGACGGCACCTTCACCGCGTAGTTCCTAAAGTCCGGCATGACCAGGTCGCGGAGCAGCAGGCCGCCGTTCGCGTGGGGATTTGCGCCCATGCGCCGGTCGCCCTTCGGCGCCAACTCGGCCAGTTCCGGTTTCAGCCGGCCCGACTCATCAAAGAGTTCCTTCGGACGGTAGCTCTTGAGCCATTCTTCCAACAGTTTGAGGTGCTCGGGATGCGCGTCATCCACGGCAAGCGGAATCTGATGCGCACGGAAGGTGCCTTCAATCTGCAAGCCGTCCACCCATTTCGGTCCGGTCCAGCCTTTGGGTGAATTAAGTACGATCATCGGCCAGCGCGGGCGCGTCGTGTTGCCGAGGACGCGGGCGTCCTGCTGGATGTGTTGGATCTGCTCCACCACCGTGTCGAGCGTCGCGGCCATGGCCTCGTGCATCAGCCCGGGTACGTCACCCTCGACGAAGTAAGGCGTCCAGCCGTTGCCGCGGAGCAACTGATCCAGTTCCTCATGCTCGATGCGGGCCAGGATGGTTGGGTTAGCGATCTTAT
>DATJQT010000063.1:0-2453 GCA_035505475.1 Vulcanimicrobiaceae bacterium | reverse complement strand
CATGCAGCTCCTTGAGCACCAGCACCGACCCGATCAGGTCCGCCGGCAGCGACGGCCGCCCGGTCGAGGAAGAAAACAGGTCCGCGATGAACGAATCCGGGAACAACTCGTGGCGGTGCTCGGCCAAAAAGCGAACACGCTGCCCGGCGCCACCAGCTCCCCTACCAGCGCCTGCGCATCCAACAACTCCCGATCTGACCGCGTAATCCCTTGCACCACAGAATCATCACACGCCACACCGCGCACAGCCGTCAGACACGATCAGCAATGGACGAGTTATTCAGGGCCGTCCTAGTGTCCCGCGCCGGAAATTCGTTACATAAATGTTACAAGTGGTTTGCGGAGCGGTTCCTCGGCGAATCAGGTTGTGCCATGGAATAATTCGCTCATGGCAGAACGCGGAAGGCCGACGGCGGAGCTGGTGTTGAACGACGAGGAACGTGAGACGCTGACCCGGTGGGCGCGCCGGCGTAAGTCCGCTCAGGCGTTAGCACTACGCTCGCGGATCGTGCTGGGCTGCGCCGAGGGCCTGTCCAACAAACAGGTAGCCGCGCGCGAGCGGGTGTCGCAGCCCACGGTGGGCAAGTGGCGGCGCCGGTTCATCGAGGCGCGCTGCGACGGGCTAGTCGACGAACCACGCCCGGGCCGGCCGGCCTCGGTGACCGCCGAGCAGGTCGAAGACGTGGTGGTGAGCACGCTGGAGTCCACCCCGCAGGGCGCCACGCACTGGTCGCGGGCATCGATGGCCAAACGGTCGGGGCTATCCAAGTCCACGATCGGGCGGATCTGGAAAGCCTTCGAGCTGCAGCCACATCGGCGCGAGCACTTCAAACTGTCCAATGACCCGCTGTTCGTGGACAAGGTCTATGACATCGTCGGGCTCTACCTTGATCCGCCCGAGGCCGCGGTGGTGCTGTGCGTAGACGAGAAATCCCAGATCCAGGCGCTGGCGCGCAGCCAACCGGCGTTCCCGATGATGCCCGGCATGCCCGAGAAACGCACCCACGACTACGTCCGGCACGGCACCACCAGCCTGTTCGCCGCCTTCGACATCGCCGACGGCACCGTCATCACCACGCTGCACCGGCGCCACCGCGCCATCGAGTTCCGCAAGTTCCTGGCCACCATCGATGCCCAGGTCCCCAACCACCTCGACATCCACCTGGTCTGCGACAATTACGGCACCCACAAAGCCCCCACCGTGCAAAGCTGGCTGGACCGCCACCCGCGCTTCCACATGCACTACACCCCAACCTATTCCAGCTGGATCAACCAAGTTGAGCGTTGGTTCGCCGAACTGACCCGACAACTCATCGAACGCGGCGACCACCGCAGCGTGCAGGCCCTCGAACGCGATATCCGCGCCTGGGTCACCGCCTGGAATGACAACCCCAAACCCTTCGTATGGACCAAGACCGCTGAACGGATCCTCCAGTCCATCCAACGGTTAATGAAACGAATTAACGGCGCGGGACACTAGGAGCGCACTGAATAAGCCGCCCATTGTTGGTCGTGTCTGACGGCTGTGGGCCTTGTGGCATGTGATGATGTTGTGGTGCAAGGGATGTGCGCCGGGGTAAACCGGCTTGGAGGAGGGGATGGAAGAGCCCTACGCCGAAGTAGTAGCGATCCACGGCGGCCCCGAGTCATGCGTCGGTGCTCGTGAGGGCGCCGGCGAAGCGTTGACAGGGGCACGTGCAGGCCGGGCTATTGAGCCGCGAAATCAACAGTTCGGGGTGCCGACACAGTATCCCTTGGTGGAAGGCAACACGACCAGTGGCGCTATGCGAGACGCTGGTCGGCCCCGCGCGGTCAGAGAACCAGGGCATGCACGGAACCTCCGGGTGCGAGAACCGGGAGATCCCACTGCTCGCCCGTCCGGGTGATCGCCGGGCGGGCCGCTCAGGGAACGCCAAGGCGGTTAGCCTGAGATGAACGAGCGTGGGAAGTCGGATGGGTGTGTAGTACCTGCGAAGCCGGCGAACAAAGCCGCGATAGCGGTTGCGGAGTTGGTGGAGGAAAGACACCCAGCCGAGGGGAACACGGCCAGCGAAACACATTCCGGACGCAGAGCCGGGATCGGTGTGTCACGTGATCTGGACCGTGTGCGTGAGGTTGCTGTACGAGATAAGCAGGTGCGGTTCACCGCCTTGATGCACCACATCACCCTCGATCGGCTCCGGTGGGCGTACTGGGCGATCAGCCCGAAGGCTGCACCGGGAACAGATGGGGTGACGTGGGGGGCCTACGGACAGGGTCTGGAAGCCAACCTGGCTGATCTACATCAGCGGGTGCATCGGGGTAGTTTCCGGGCGACGCCGTCGCGTCGTGTTTATATCCCCAAGGCGGACGGGCGGTTGCGGCCGCTTGGGATTGCTGCGCTGGAGGACAAGATCGTTCAGCGTGCCGTCGTCGAGGTGCTCAACGCGGTGTTCGAGGCGGATTTCCGGAAC
>DATJQT010000062.1:0-1114 GCA_035505475.1 Vulcanimicrobiaceae bacterium | reverse complement strand
CATGCGCGCAATATCCTGCGGGCGCGACAGACGGTGATCGCCGTCCTGGATCATGGTCAGCACGACGTCCTCCGCGGGCAGCCGGTGCGCAAGGCGCATGGCATGCTGCCAGGGCACGTCCGGGTCCTGCGCACCTTGCAGGATGCGGACAGGGCAGCCGACGTCGATTGCCCCGCCGAGGATCAGGTGATTGCGGCCCTCCTCGATCAAATTCCTGGTGATCGGATAGGGATCGCCGTATTCCGACGGCCGGAGCCAGACGCCCTTCTCCTCGATCTCACGTTTGGCCTCCCGCGAAAAGCCCTTCCACATCAGCTCTTCGGTAAAATCCGGCGCAGGCGCGATCAGGACCAGCCCCGCCAGGGAAGCCTTGCTCTCTCGCCGCTTGACCTCGCGCGCCAGCAGCAGCGCCATCCAGCCGCCCATCGAGGAACCGATCACAACCTGCGGCCCGGCGCAGAATTGCTCGAACACCGCGAGCGCCTCCTCCAGCCAGCGTCCGATGGTGCCCTGGGCGAACTCACCCCCGGACTCGCCATGGCCGGAATAGTCGAACCTTACACAGGCCCGGCCATGCTCGGCCGCCCAACTATCCAGCGCCAGCGCCTTGGTGCCCCGCATGTCCGACTTGAAGCCGCCGAGCCAGAACAGCCCGGGTGCCGCGCCATGACGCGTGCGTACCGCGATAGGGCGGGCAGGGGAGGAGCCGACTTGGATGAACACGGGCCGATCAGAGGAGGTCAGATTGGTCATGGAACGTCGGCTCGGGTCTCAAGTTGGGGTGGGCCGCGCTTTACGTGAGCGCAATCTGCGTCTTAAGGCTATCCATGCGCTTGCGGAACAGTCGTTCGCTCGCTATCTCGTCGGGCCGTGGCCCAAAAGTCGCGCGGGGCAGGGTTTTTCGCAATCCCCGGCCCGAGTGTGCTTGCTCGTTCGGCCTTATTACTTCAAAATATCGAAATCGTTCACAACCTTGGAGAAGGACCCATTCGCCGTCCCAATAGAGCCCCGCCCGCTGCCGCCAAAGACGGGCCGCGCATCAATGATGATATCCGCAACGCGCAGATCCAGCTGATCGATCAAACCGGCCTCAACCGTGGTACCGTGGAAACCA
>DATJQT010000061.1:0-6848 GCA_035505475.1 Vulcanimicrobiaceae bacterium | reverse complement strand
CACCTAAGGACGGTAGCGTCAATCAGAGCTAGGCAGCGCGACTTGTGCGTTCGCTTCGGAATGGGCCATGACCGCGGATCGCAGGCCAGACCTGGAGCAGTTCTACCGGCAGGTCCTGCACGTCGAGATCGCGGTCGGCCTGGCCTACGCCCGCCTCGCGATAAACGCCTACGTGCACGGGCACCGAGCACATGGCGACCTGCTCGCCGCGAAAGCCACACAGGCCGCAGCGGGGGTCACTCGCTGGCTGGAGGGGGCGGAGACGGGTGGCTGGGACGTGACCGACCTCGACGAGGAGTCGCGAGCATTGCGCGCGGCGCTAAGTAACCTCCAATCTCCCGCCCAGCTGGCCACGTGACGTCTTCACCCGCTATCTTGCCCGCGCCCTTCGGCCGTCTTGTGCCCTGTGATAGGTGTCTGCGCCTGACTGGACCAGTGCACATGCGGCGACCTGACCCCCTAGGTGACGGCCATCCCGAGTCGTTCGGCTTCCCGCGCTGTCCTGCCCACGGTCGCATTCCCCGCTGGAATCTGAGGGGGGTCAGGTGTACGATAGTAAATATGAGTGATCCTCGGACTTGTATCTACCTCGCCGCCCGCCCGGTCGAGGCTCAGCACGTCAAGGACGTTCTGCGACGGACGCACATCCACTACGCCGTCGCGGTCTCCGCCACGGCGACCCGACGAGTCGCCCGCTTCCCGAGCTACTGCGGCGTGCTGTTCTACGTCGATCCCCAGCAGTCCCGGTCCGGGCGGCGCGCGCTGCACCGGGCGGGGCTGGTGAAGGGGATGGTGGGGACGGCGTAGCGCCTCCGCGATCAGGCCCCGGCTGGCTTGACGCCGCCAGGCGCTCACGCTCCGCTCTGCACATGCGCCTGCCCCAGGCCCCGCAGCGGGCGGATGTGCATCGTACGTCTGGGCAGGAGTCGGCGATGCCCACCATCGTGACGTACACCGACACCGCAGCGCCGCGCAACCAGTTCCCGCGCCGCATCATCTCGCCCACGCATTCTGGCCCGTGTTGTTTCTCGTCCATGCAACCTGTCGGCGAGGTGTGTCGCGAGGAGCGGTACGAGTATGCGTATCGGCGGTGTTGTACGTGTGGATTCACGGTGCGGGTGATCGTGCGCAGCCTACCTGATGAGGCACGGCTCGCGGACCTGCGAAGACTGTTCGCCAGAACCATCAGGGGGAAGTTCGGCTTCCACGCATAAGTCGATGGCGTCGCTCAACCGCATCCTCCTTCTCGGCATGCTCACCCGCCCGCCCAGCTTCCGCCTGACCGCACTCAACACGCCCATTTGCACTTTCGTTCTCCACGTTAGGGCAATACACGAGGAGAAAGGCATGCGAAATCCGCGTAGTCATCTTCGGCAAACAGGCTGAACCTGCCGCCCGCCATCTTGGGCGTGGCAGCGAGGTGTTTATCGCAGGCCGTCTGCGGCTGCGGCAGCAGGAGCGTGTGATGCACGATGGGCAGAAGGTGCGGTCGCTGGAGGTGGTGGCAGAGCGCGTGGAGTTTCTGTCAGAACCAGCCGATCACGTTCGCGAGACCGCCCGCGCGTTCATCGACCCGCTCGCCATGCTGCCCGAAGTCGATGCGCCCGCCACGCTGGATGAGCGCGATCCGCCTGCGCTCGAGGAATAGGCGCGTACTCCTATCTCGTCCTGCCGGTGATCCCGCCTCGCTGCAGTGTATGAATCCTGGTGAGTAACGCCTCAACTGCCTGCAGCTTAGCCGTCTTCCCGCGCTTCTGGTAGCGGGTGCGTTGCTGTTCCAGTTCTGCGGCGAGGGCGGCGAGCATCCTCGGCGTGCTCGGCTGAAGCCAGACGCTCGCCAGGAGGCGGCCGCCCAGCGTGCAGAGCACCAAGAGCAGCACGCCCACGCTTGCCCGTGCCCTCGAAAACACCGATCGCCGAGCCAATGAGATAGAGCTTTGGCCTACGTACGCTCCGTTGGGCGTGGTCGGAGCTGGAGACGGGCCCACGGCGAACCCACACGGGCACACGAAGCTGGAAGCGGCGGACACCCAAAGGGCAGCCGGTGGGGCGCTGCGCCAGTTCTTCAACCCGGCCAGGGCGCTCGTCGCGGCCGCCATTAATCGTCGCGTTGCCTCGACGCACCGACGTTTATCGCTGGGGGTTACCTTCCCGCTGACGCGGCGGCCGCGGTTGGTTCGGAATCGACGGAATCGGGCGCGGGGCCGCGCGCTGCTCCGGGGGCCTGCGCTCCGGGGCGACTTCTGCCCGGCGGCGGCTGTCTTCCTCGCGGCGGTCCCGGTCCGCGCGGAAATAGGGCGGCGGCGCATAGTGGCCGCCCTCGACGACGACCGGGCCGCTCTCCCACGGGCCCACGTAGCCGTAGCCGCCATAAACCGGCGTCTCACCGTATCCCGCCACGAAGCCCACGCAGCCACCCAGCACGACCGCGAGTGCCGCGAGCGCCAGGCACGTGAAACCGCGGGGAGCGGAGGGCGTCATGGCTGTTCCTTGGCCTGTCCCGGCGCCTGTAACTGCACCACGCCCAGGACGGCCCCCGTGGGGTCGGCAATCACCGCGCGCCAGTACTCGGTCGGTGTGTCGCTCGGCGGGACGAGGACGCGCCCGCCGAGGCGGATCGCCTGGGCTGCGGCCGCCTTCACGTCCACCACGCGGACGAACAGTAGCCAGTTAGGGCCGGCCTGCGGCCGGGGGGGCAGCGGCACCAGGCTCGCGCGCGAATACCCCCCGCTGGCGAAAACGAAGACGTCGGGCCGTGCGCCGCGGGTGTCGGGCAAGACCTCCCAGCCGGCGAGGGAAGCATAGAACCGTCCGGCGGCGGCGGGATCGCGCGCAAACAGCTGGGCCCAGGTCCAATCCCCGGGGTCCGGCGTATATTCGCCCGGATCGCCGGCACTGGCATGGAGCACGCCGAGTTCCGCCCCTTCGGGATCGACCACGATCGCTTGTGTGCCCCGCCGCGGCAACTCCTTGGCGGGGAACAGCACGCGGCCGCCCGCGGCCGTGGCTGCCTCAAGGGCCTTGGCCACGTCGGGCACGGACACATAGCCCACCCAGCGGCCGTGGACCGCGTCCGGCATCCGCGCGGGGAGCCGGGCCAGGCCCGCGACGGGCTCGCCGCCGTTGGTCAGGATGATGTACGTGTGCGGGCCCGATGCGGATGGGCGCTCGATCGGCGTCGCCTCCCAGCCGAAGAGGCCCGTGTAAAAGGCCTGCGCCGCAGCCGGATCGGCGGTGAACAAATCCGCCCAGATGAACTTGCCCGGGAAGTACGCTCCCGTGGGGGTCGTATCGCTCAGGGGAGGCAAGTCCGCTGCGCCGGCCATCGTCACGGCGCTCCACAGCAACACGCCCAGGGCTATCGCGATCCTTCTTATCATCACCGATCCTTTCATCTCTACTCGCCATCCTCCCCACCGCGGGACGGCCCGCCTCCGTCCATCCCAGTGCGCGCTTTCATTGTCCGCGACCAGCGACGTGACCGCAAGTCAGGACGGTAACGAACCTGCGGCAACGATCAGGTGCGAATCGTGGCCTACCGAACCGCGATTTCGCACCCTCACTCCACGAGCGAGTATTCGTCCTTCTTGACCTGTGATTTCCGAAATACTCCTGGCGGATACTCAGGCCGCCGAGCGAGGGTCCGCTATTTCTTGTAGCAGCGTTGCACTTCCATTTCCCGCCCGGCACTGACGAGCTGGAACTTCTCCCAGAACGCGTCGTCGACCTTGCGGAGTGCCGGATTCACCTTCACGGCGCGATAGCGTCCCAGTTGCCCTGGGCCCCCGTTGTACGCGGAATAGGTCCCGCGGGCGAGGTTGCCGCCTGGGTGCTTGTCCTCCCCTTTCCGGATGGCGTGCCGCACCAAGTAATAAATCAAGATCTCGCCGCCCGCATTGCCGTTGTAGCCGATGTCGTCCCCCAGTTCGTCAAGATCGTACACCCCGCGCCACGTGTGCCGATTGACCTGCATGAGGCCCAGATCCCCGGTGGCCGAGGTCATCGGGGTCACCGTCTTCCCCTGCAGGACGAATTGGCGCCAGCAGGTCTCCTGCCAGGCGGCGGTCAAGACGATCTGCCGGAAGAGGGGCCGGTAGGACGCGCCCAGCTTGTGCTTCTCGGCCACCTGGTCGCTGGACTCCACAAGCAAGGCCCGTACCTTCCGGAGATACGCCGGCAACTGCTTCTCGTCGGGCACCCATTGGTTGGGGGCTGGCGCCTCCGCGGCGACGGCTTCTGGGAAGCGCCACGGGGCCAGCCGTGCGGCAGCCTGCAGGCCGGCGAGGAGCCGGCCCGGCAACCCGCTGCGTCCGCCGCCCGGCGCTGCCAACGGGGACTCCAATCCGAGCAGCCCGCGAAGCCCCGTATCGACATTCGTGGTATAGGCCAGGGGATCCCCCGCGCTGCTCGGCTGGATCAGGCGGGCCATGCCCCGTAAGGCATCTGGCGTCAGCTGCAGGAGGCCCAACTGCGCCCCTTGCTGCCCGACGGCTGCCAGCTTGTCTGCGATGCCGATGAAGCTGGCATACTGGCTCGCCGTCTGTGCGGGCATGGCCGCCACTGCCTGCGTCATGATCGGGGAGAGTCGTTGCCAGCCGTTGAGAAAGAGCGTGGGGACCGGATTGCCGCCTTGCGCGGTCGCAATGGCCGAGGTCAATTCGTAACGGGAATCCAGAAAGGCGTCGCCCACGGGGTCTTTCAGACTGGGCGGCACATCCTGGCCGAACTGCTTCACGACGAAGGTAAAGAACGCATCCCATTGCCGCCAGTCCGCCGAGGCACCGGATAATCCGGGGAGCTGCGGGAGTTGGAAGGCCGCGACCAGCTGCGCGGTCGGCGGGGCGGGGCGGCCCTCGCTGGCCTGGACCGCTTGCGCGAAACACGCTGCCATGAGTGCCAGCCCCACGAATAGTTTCATCGCACTGCCCCTCCTCTGCGACGGCGGAGGCCACCGCACTCCGTCGTGTCACCGGTGCCGGCGCCCTCGGATCACGCGGCTACGCATCCCTCCGCACCGTTCCCTCGATTGAACCCGGAGAAGGCTCCGGGCGTCCGCAGGCCCCTTGGGGCGGCGTTGTGAGTCGCCAGTCATCGCGCCTGCGCCTTGAGGAGATCCCGGATCTCGCCGAGGAGCTTCTCGGTGGGCGGCGGCCCGGGTGGGGGGGGAGGCGGCGGGGCCAGGAATCTGGCGGCGAAGCGGTTGAAGGGACCGACGATGAAGAAGTAGACGGCGGCCGCCTTCATCAGGAAGCTGATGACGCTGTTGATGAAGTTGCCGATGCCGATCCCGGCCACCTTGATGGCCGAGAAGTCGGGTTGCCCACCGATCAGGCCGATGATGGGCGTGATGATGTCCTTCACCAGCGAGTCCACGACGGCGCCGACGGCCACGCCGATGATGACGGCCACTGCCAGCTCCATCACGTTGCCCCGGGCGATGAACTGCTTGAATCCTTCGAACATGGCTCGCCTCCTTGTCCGTGTCCCGGACCTTACTGGGTTCTTGCGCCTGGTTCTCCTCGCTGCGTGCCGGACCCTCGTGCGACGGCGGGGTGGAATAATCGGTCGGTATCCGTCAGGCGGTGCTCGTTACGGGAACCCCTGCGGCCGGTCCTGTGCTTGTATCGGACTTCGTGAGTAAAGGATTGCAGGAAACCGGAGGCAGTGATGGACCGCCGCCAGGTGGCCGCGCGACGGTGGTCGAGCACCCATGAGTGCTCTCCACAACATCCGAGCGAGGAGCGTGACCAGAGGACTGTATCGCTAAACGTGAATTCGTGTCAAGGGCGGCGCTGGCATCGATAGATCGCCGATCAGGCGATGCCGCCACATGCCCCTGAACCACGATCCGCATCCGGTCCTGATGATGACCCGACTGTGTCGCCTGGGGTAACCCCCCTATCCCGTCCTATCGTAACTCTCTGTGAAATTGACGGGTTCGAAATTCCTCGCCCTGTCGTTCCCGAAAATGCAAAGCAGGCGACTCGGCGAGACCCGAAGCGATTATCCAAGACAGGCCATATGAGGCAGGTCGGAGGGAAGTTCAATTGGGATGCCGATTAGGAATTTTCGGGCACCACAGGTCTTGTGGCGTGCGACCAAGAGGCTCCCGCGATTGCCAAGAGTCAAGACTACACACCCCGCTCCCCGACTAAGCTAAGATGTTGGCCAGTCACAGGGAAGAAAGCGTCCGAGCGCACGATGGAAACGGTGTCCGGCTTCGCATCGATAGTGAATGATAGGAACTTGTGAGCCAGGTTCCCTTCCGACGATGTCTCGGGCGGGGAAGGCCTTGCAGCCACATTCTTTGCCGCCAACCGTGACCGGGCACTTAATGGCGTTCTCCACGGGTTCCTCCATGATTTCCAGTATCAACTGGGTCCTGGCACGGGCTTGTTCCAATCGTTGAGGTCCGGATCAGGCATGGGTGAGGACTTGCCACGCAATTGGAGAAGTTGAGATTGGAGGTGCATGAGATTCTGGTCTGTGTCATAGGCGAATAGGTACATTTGTCTTTAGATGGCTTTGGCTGACCTAATCAGCCAAAATATCTGGAGTACAAGAATTCCCAGTAAGCCTTCTATAATCATGCTCCAAGCCCTCTTTCTGCCTCCTACTCTAGTACCGAGTTGCTAACACTTCCCCTCTTTCTTCCACGGTCCATCGGTGGGGACTTGTTGGTGCCGCAATCAATAGGGTCTGCGCAATGAGATTTCGTTTCATGGGCGTGCATCAGCGAGCACGCATCTTTTTAGCGCGTCCGCTGCATGCTTGAGTTAACCCTGACCCGAAAAGCATCTACCGCCAAGACGCCACCGCGGGGCCGCCAAGGACGCCAGATGTATAGG
>DATJQT010000060.1:0-8494 GCA_035505475.1 Vulcanimicrobiaceae bacterium | reverse complement strand
CGGTCCGATTCCACGCTCAACCGTGGCGGCGTCCGGATCGGTACTAGCGAGATGTACCGGGCCGTCCAGGACGTGTCCGAGATCGCGGACTGTCTGGTCATCGACACCGGCACCTTGCACGGCGACGGGAAGCTCTGGATGTTCGTTGTCCTCGCTGATGGTGCGGCCCTCGACGACGCCCTGTGCGCGCGGGTCGCTGCCAAGCTGCGGACCGATGTCTCGCCGCGGCACGTGCCGGACGAGATCCTCGCCGTGCCGGAGGTGCCGTACACGCTGAACGGCAAGAAACTGGAAGTGCCCGTCAAGCGCATCTTGGCGGGTACCCCCATCGAGCAGGCGGTCAGCCTGGACGCGGTCGGCAATCCCGCGGCGCTCCGCTTTTTCGTGAAGCTGGCCACAGTCCTCGCCCCGGTTGGCTCGGGATCGGCCGGGACCGCTGCCAGGACAAGGAGAAGTTGATGCCAGCCATTTACCTGGTGGATGGCGTGCGCACCGCGATCGGGAATTTTCGGGGCAGCCTGTCGAATGTGAGCGCCGTCGAGCTGGGTCGGATCGTCGTCGCCGAGCTGTTGCTGCGGACAGGCGTCCCCGCAGAAACGGTGGACGAGGTCCTGATTGGCTGCATTCTGCAGGCGGGCCAGGGCGAGAATGTCGCACGCCAGATCGCGATTCACGCGGGCATCCCCAAAGAAAAGACGGCCATGACCGTGAACATGCTCTGCGGTTCGGGACTCCGGGCCGTCTGCCTGGCCGCCCAGGCGATCGCGGCGGGCGATGCGGCCTGCCTGATTGCCGGCGGGACCGAAAGCATGTCGAATGCCCCTTATCTCCTGATGAAAGCGCGCACGGGCTATGCGCTCGGCAACGGCGAGCTGGTCGACTCGCTCATCCATGACGGCCTGCTCGACGCGTTCCACCAGTACCACATGGGCGTCACGGCCGAAAACCTGGCCGTCCGCTACGGCCTGACCCGCGAGATGCAGGATGCGTTCGCAGCGGACTCCCAGCAGAAGGCGGAGCGCGCGCAGGCCGCTGGCCGATTCAAGGAAGAGATCATTCTCGTCGCCATCCCCCAGCGCAAGGGCGATCCCGTGCTCGTGGAAACCGACGAGTTCCCCCGGCCCGGCACCACGGTCGAGGTGCTCGCCAAACTACGGCCCGCCTTCAAGCAGGACGGCACGGTCACTGCCGGAAACGCGTCGGGGATCAACGATGGCGCGGCCGCTCTGTTGGTTGCCGACGAGGCGGTCGTTGCGCGGCACGGACTGGCGCCCCTGGCCCGGATTGTGTCGTACGCCTACGCCGGGACCGATCCGTCGATCATGGGCATCGGTCCGGTGCAGGCCGTTCGGGACGCCCTGGCCAAGGCCCGCTGGACGCTCGATGACCTGGACCTGATCGAGGCCAACGAGGCGTTCGCGGCCCAATCGCTGGCCGTCGCACAGGACCTGGGCTTCGACTCTGACAAGCTGAACGTCAACGGCGGCGCGATTGCCCTCGGGCATCCCGTCGGCGCGAGCGGTGCGCGCGTCCTCGTCACACTGCTCTACGAGATGCGCCGCCGCGGTGCACGCAAAGGCCTGGCGACGCTGTGCATCGGCGGGGGCATGGGTATCGCCATGTGTGTCGAGCGAGACTAACGCGCCCAAGACAACGCTGAAGACTTATTTCGCCGTTGCTCGCGCAATGCGTCTGTAGTCGGTACCACAAGGTCAACATCTGAAGGAGGGGGAATGCTCAAGGGACGCGTGGCCGTCGTCACCGGCTCGACCAGTGGCATCGGGGCTGGGATCGCTCGCGCGCTCGCGCAGGATGGCTGCGCGATTATGCTGAACGGCTTCGGCGAGCCGGAGGCGATCGAGCGACTCCGCGCCGAGCTAGCGGAGAGCTGCAAGGTTCGGGTGCTGTACAGCGGGGCCGATCTGTCCAAGAGCACGGGGGGTTCGGATCTGGTGGCCGACGCCGAACGGTGCCTCGGTGCGGTGGACATCTTGGTCAACAACGCCGGCATCCAGCATGTGGTGGCTATTGAAGAGTTTCCCGTCGAGCGCTGGGACGCCATATTGGCGGTGAACCTGTCTGCCGCGTTTCACACCATCCGCACGGCCTTGCCGGGGATGAAACAGCGCGGATGGGGACGCCTGATCAACATCGCCTCCGTCCACGGCCTGGTCGCTTCCCCGTTCAAGGCGGCATATTGCGCCGCCAAGCACGGATTGGTCGGCCTGACGAAAGTCGTCGCGCTCGAAACCGCCAAGACCGGGATCACCTGCAACGCGATCTGCCCGGGCTGGGTCTTGACCCCGCTTGCCCAAAAGCAGGCCGAGGACCGGGCACGGCAGGCCGGCGGGTCGTTCGAGGATGGGTGCGCCGCCCTGCTAGAGAAGCAGCCCACCACCCGCTTCACGTCCATCGAGGCGATCGGCGCCTTGACCGTGTTCCTCTGTGGTGAAGCCGCGGCGAATCTGACCGGCGCGGCCTTACCAGTGGACGGCGCCTGGACCGCCCAGTAACCGCACAGAACCGTGTTCGTGAAGCGTGCTCGTGTTCGTCACGATCACGATCACCAGCACGGGTCTGGCAGGCAGCCCTCCTCGCAACACACGCTTCCCGCCAAATGCGCTTTGCCCCTGACGCATTCGGATGTTCGAACCCGGCGCTCCTGAGTCGAGTACAAACCCGACTCTCCTACCTCCGCTGAAGAATAGTTGCAGACCTTACAGGAGAATGCAGAGGACCCGATCAGTGGCTGGAGGAACCGTTGGTGGGAATGCCGATGCCGGCGTCGTCTCGCCGTCGCTTCCGGACAATCAGATAATGGCGGGTGCGCAGTTCCGTCTCCCGGGCGGAATGGCGGCGATCTTGCCGGCGACGGTCGGTCAAGACAGGGTGCACTGCAGATCGGCGGTCGTACCGGACCTCCACATCATGATCATTGGCAAACAGGCGCGTGAAATGTTCCCAGATATCTGTCCGCTCACGGGCGATAATGATTAGCGCCCTCACCTGCCGGGAGGGGTCGCCCGGCACACTGTTGCCTGCAGACCGATATTCTTCTCGGTCGCCCATGGTTTGGTCTCCGGCGCAACGTTGGCGGAGCATTGCGTGCACCCCCTGTTTCTGTCAACTCAATTTCCTCCCTCTTCTGCGCATGCCCGCAGCTTTTTGCGTACGGAGCATTTGTGGGAAAACTCCGGTGATCTACGCATAGACAGATGCCCGGGAGCCCTCCACACTGAAGTTGCGTGCCCTTGTGACCTGTTCGGCAATTGTTTGAAATCGAGGATATCGCGCACAATTTCACAGGTCGCCGGGCGTGCGCCAGAACCGAGCAGCTACACGCCTGAACCGGAGCTTATGATGAGCCCCGTTGCCACGGTTTCTCTCGCGTTGATGGCCGCAGCCGATGTTGTGACGTTTTTGCGCTTGGGAGTGCTCGGCGTCGCCCGGTTGCGGCTGATCCGCCACGTTCAGCGTATCCTGCTCGGGTTGGACCCCGACACCCAACCGATTCAGCGCGAGGTTCGCAGCCTTGTTCAACGTCTCCGGACCGTCGCCGGATTGGCGCGAGATGGCGCGCAACACGCGCGCACGGGCGTGAGCCATTTAGGTGTGGCGGCAGGAAATGTACGCACCTTAGTCGCTCCCCCGACCGTCCCCCGCTGGGGCCTCGCCCCAGGGGCGGGGGATCGGGCAGCCCAAAACTAACATGCAAGAAGGAGAGCAGCATGATGCAAGATCAGGAACCCTTCACGCCTGCGGTGATGATCGCGTTCGCATTGGGTGGAGTGCTTGGCGCAGCGCTGACAATGCTTTTTGCACCGGAGCCGGGCAGTCGCATGCGCGAGCGGATCCGGAATATGGCCAGCGACATGCGTGATCGGGCATCCGGAATGATGGACGATGCCCGCACTCAGGCAGCTGATCTGGACAAGGATCTGCGCAACCGGGCGCAAGGCGCAATGGAAAGCGTGGTTTCGTAGGTGCGTAGACACAACAGGCGTTCCCCCAGTCGACCTGGATTTTCACGGTCGAGGAGTACGTACGGGCACGGGCGATCTCCTAAGCCCACCCTCGCGACAGGGATCCGCCGAAAGAGGTATGGAATGAACTGGATGGCGATCTGCCGGGTAAAAGGGTGTGAGTGGGAGCGGCGGGAGCGGACGGAAGCGCGCGCCTCGCAATTAGGCGCTTCACACGAACGGGAACGCCCCGGACATAAGGTGGCCGTGGTTCGGGACGTCACCGCCCCGGATCAGACACCGCGGGTCCAATTCCCGCACCTAAGAATGCCGTTTGCGTGGGAGCACATGGAGAATTGATCGAACAATTCTTGACGCACGTCGAACCTGATGGATGCAAAGCCGCTCCGCGGATGTACTGGATCGCGGTCTGTCGCCATTCGGCATGCGACAGGAAGATCACCATGTACGTGCAGAGCTCGGCCGACGACTTCAAGCAGGCCCATGAAGGCGAGCATTCCGGTCACCGGGTCGTGGTGGTCGGTGTCGCGCAATCATAACCCCGGATCGCTCACGGTTCGCAGCGCCCTCTGGATCTCGGAGGGCATTGGCAATATTGGCGTTGGAGAGGTTATCGCGAATATGGCGGATCCGGGGCGATCTGCTGGACCAGCGCCGTCGACCGCTGGACCGGGCCAACGGGCGGAGCGTTCGGGACGGCCGACAAGGACTGTTCCGGAGTGCTCACATGCATACGCGCCGGCAGGGGAGGCTGGACGGGCGCCTCGACCATCAGAGGAGGAGGGAGGTTTCGGCACTCGGAGTCATTGCGACTATTCTCGCACTTGACCCGGTCAGCCTCGGGGACCAGGAGGTCCCGACCCTTGGGGAGCGGATGCTCGACAGGTGTGGCCGCGCGAGTAATGACTGCCTGCGGCGCGGCCAGCTTCGGGGCCGATGCGTGCGTGGGCCCGATCACAGGTCCTTCGTCCGGCGCAGATATCTGGACCGGATCGCGCTGCGCGGCGGTCTCGATCTTGGCGAGGCGCTCCAACAGAATATCGCGCTCTTTTAGCAAGACCTGGTAGGCCACCCGGAGCTGCGCGTTTTCCGAACCCAATTCCCGCGACGTATGCACCAACTCCGGACTGGGCGGAGTGGGCGGCAACCGCAATAACCTGCCACAGAGTGCGCCAACTCCCAAGCACAACAGCAGCGCCGGAATACCGATCAAGGTCGCAGCATACCGAAATCCGGCGGCTGCCCCTTCCACCGCTATGCGCTCTTGGTCGGGGTCGGTAAATGGGGAAACTGCGCGCTGGACCATGCGCGCCAAGATCTTATTCCACATCGCGGCTCCTTTCAAAAACCAGCCGACCCGAACAAGGCCCGGAGATTCCAAACCACCGGCCATCCGGACCGGAACCCGTTCCGGCTTGTCCTTCACCACAGCGGCGACCCGAGAACGTGGCGTATAGCATGTGAAGGGTGATTCCCTAGGTCCGATCCGCCGACCGTTCCCGCCGGCGTTTGTGTTCCGCGCGATATTCCCGCCAGATCATCAGAACAATCGCTAGATCGAGAATGGTGAAGGCGAGCAGGGCCACAGAACGCGTGTGGGAGAGACGCGCCACCTGGTAAATGACGAAGGCGCCCAGTACGGTCAGTGCCGCCGGATAGGCCCGGAGGTCTCCACGCCATAGGCCGATGACGAGGAGAACCTTGATCAACCCGTGCCCCAACAGATAGATGCTTGCAAAGCGTTTGGTGCTCACCGACAGCGTGGCCATTGCATGCTGCAGTAGTCCTGCCAGCCAATCGTGTGGATCTTCGGCAAGCTCATGGGTCGTCAAGAACAGTAGGATGCGATTGATGGCATCGCGGGGGATGAACAGAAAGAACGCGCCGCCAGCAATTTCGAGCACGCCATCCAGTCCTTTCAGGACGATCGAAATCCTAAAGAGGCGATGCAGGTATTGCTCCGAACTGTTAGTCGCCATGCGCAATCCGAACTGAGTTGTGGGTTCGAGAGTACCCTCCCAATTCGTACGCGTCAAAACGATCTCAGCCCGCACCCCGCGAGAGGTCATCGATTGCCATACCGGACGGACTTTTCGCTTGACACCAATGGCTGAGAAGACGGGAACTTACGAAGGTTACAGGCAAAGAGTTGCGTGAGGGTTGCGTCCCGGCGTCGTCAGAATCGCCTGAATAGCGTCTGCCGCCCGCTTGGGTTGCCTCAAGCACGAGATGCCCATACACGGCGGTGACGGCGATGCTCTCGTTCCCAAGCTGCCTGGATGTTACCAGCAGCGGCACGAGGGCCAGACCGGCATACGTATGCCGGAGTTCATGGAGTCGGATGCGTCGGAGTATGCCCGCCCTCGTCAGGCATCGGTGATGTCTTGTTCGCCCCTTTAATGTGCGGCGGCGCGATGATCGCTATCGCCCGTGGGAGCAACCCTATTCCGAAGCTCGGCGGGCGACACGGTGGGGTTTGCTGTTTGGGTTAGCGCCAGAGCGGTTGCGGCAGAAGCGCGATCTTCGCCTGGGGGTAGTTGAAGATCACCGTGAAGCGCTGAAGGACTCCCGCCCCGATGATCCCGGCGTTGCCTGGCGGGCCGGGCTGGTCAGGGCGGGCAAACGCCACGACGGGACGCTCGAAGCGGACCCCCACAAACTCAAACCAGGCGAGTCGGGCCGTCTCGGTGTCATGCGGCCCGTCCACAAACATCCCTTGGCCTTTACTGGTCCAGCGGGTGTCGCGGAGCCCCTGCGTGCGGACGAAGTCCGGGTAGAAGAGGACCGCGTGATTGCTGCCAGTGTCGAGCAAGGCCTGGCCGACTCTGTTGCCCTCCAGGCGCGCGGGCACGACCGGGCGGTGGGCCTGGAATCCGAGCGGCATCCATTCGCCGGAGGGAAGTTGGTAGGTCCGGGGATCAAAACAGGCGACGGTCCCCTTGATATAATCCACCACGACGACGGTCCGGGCGAACAACGGATAGCCGAGGAGCCCCGCCAGGTGTCCCCAAAACGCAGGACGCGCTGCAGTCAAATCTAGGAGCGCGACCTCGATCTCCTGCAGCACCAGAGGGCCGACCTCCAGGGTGGTCACTGCGCCCCGGCGGACCTTCGGCGCCGCGGGTGCACCCGCGCCGATCCCCAGGGACTGGGCGAGCGCAACATCCAGCCCGATATGATTGGCTCCGGTGTCCAGGATGAAAGGACCGACCTCGCGGCCTCAAATGCGGGCCTGAGTGAGGAACAGTCCATCATGCATCTGGGTCGCGAAGACCGGACTGGCGGTCGGGGACAGGAAGACGCCGGACTGCGTGAGACAACTGGTCAGCCCGCACAGCAACAACACCACCGCCACACTCCAGACGACTCGTGACCGGATTGGCGGGGCGATCGAGGCGGTTGGGGGCCAGACGAGGGCGAGGTCATCATGTTCCAGAGCCGATTGAGGGGCCGCATGCGTCCCGAAAGTACGGCTGGTTTGGCAGGCGGTCAAGACACCGATTGCCGTGGCCCATCGGGTGCGCTTGATTCACAGCATCCCGGCCCGCAGGGCCTGGAAGAATGCCGCGACAATGGGGTTGTAGCCAAAGGCGAGAGGGGTGCGCTTGGCTTCATCCTCCGTGAGCCAGACGAGTTCCTGCCCCTCCTTGAGGCGCAAGTCGGCAAGTTCGAAGTCCGCTGCCTTGTAGAAGATTGCGTCCGTGATCCCGCGCGCGTCGGTGAACGTCATGAAGAATCGGTGTCCCGTAAGGAGAAAGGGAAGCCCTGTGCGGAGGTCGTCCAGTTCTTCGGCCATCTCCCGCACGGCGGTTTCCTCGGGAGTCTCTCCTGGTTCCGTGTGCCCGCCCAGGATGTCGAGATGATCGGGAAAGGGAATCGTCGGCTTGTTGTCGCGGCGATACAAGAGTACCCGCTGTTGTGGTCTATCATAGAACAACACGCCCGCGCCCCGCCGAGTGTCCGGGATGTTGCAGTCGGAAGTTGTCATCGTGCGGCAGCAGCTCCGCTTGTTCGTGACCCCAGCATCGCCCGTGCCGCCGTGACGAATACCCCCGCCACCATCACGTCTACGATCCGCCAGATATTGCGCGGCAGATGAATCGACAGCAAGGGACTAAACAGCACCAGGACACCAATCATCATCCACGTCCACCCGGTCGCGTCCTGCCTGTGCGCCGTGAGCGCCAGAACGGCAGCGTCGATGCTCACCACCAGGGACAGGAGAACAAAGAAGCAACGCCTGTGGCCGGAAAGGGCCAGCAGGAGCCTGGTCGCGGGGATCAGCGATGTGAGGTACCGGCCGAGACGGCGCATCGTCACCAGCGTCGTGCGAGGGTCGCCTAGTCCGTGTGCGCGGACCAGGATCACCCGCCTGCTCGGTGGACAGGCGAAAGCGCGCTCTGAGCTCGGACTGCCTGTCAAGCACCGGGAGACAGGCCGGGAGACGCCAACACCTGGGCGGTCCGCTCCATGAGCATCTGCATCGTGACCGGCTTCGGCCAGCAGTCGAG
>DATJQT010000059.1:0-4679 GCA_035505475.1 Vulcanimicrobiaceae bacterium | reverse complement strand
GCGTATCGCCGCCCACTGCTCTGCCTCTGCGATCCGCTCTTTCGCAATGACACGCAACACATCAGTTTCGAAGTTCATGGGCGCATCCTCCAGATGTGACGCCACGCCGACATGAAATATCGTCCCGCCAAACGTTTACTGGGCGAGCCGGCTTGCACTATGCCGCGATTGCCTGCTCACGGCTGCGGCGCGGCTGGGGCGACATCCCTACGCTGCCGGGTGCGACGGCGTACCCTACTGCAGCTGAAAGGACGAGTTGATACGGCGCGGTGCCGAATCCGGGATCGGAGAGCACGGTCTGGATGGTCGCTATCATCTGACCCAGGCGGCGGGCTTCCATGAGCGGAACGGCGACGCGGATTACCCACGGGCCGCGGAATGGCTTCTCGACGACGGGGGTGACGACCGGGCCGAATACCGCATCAAGGGCATCGGTGAGAGCGATCTGACGCGCGGTGAGCGCGGCGTGCCGGGTACGTTGGCGCGACGCCCACAATACCGGCAGGCCGATCAATGCAAATGCGTACAGCAGAACAGCGGTAACCCCGAACACGATCGATCCGAATGACATGACCTGTCCCCTTCCGTGATGTCGAGTGGCTTTCACCCTCTACGACACCGAAGGGGCGTCAGCGTGAAATCGGATGTAGATCCGGCCGGCAGGCGGTGCAGGGGGCGAAGCCGGCAGCCTCGGCGCGCTCGCGCGAGGCAAACCGCGTGTACGGCGCGCCAGGCTGCTTGAGGACAGAGGGGCAGGTCGGGATGCAGTATTCTTGCTCTCCGGGGGCCAAAAGATACATGGCATCGGTGCTGATGCGTAAGGTGCCGGAGCGCTCGGCAATAGGTACCCCTTCGATAGTTAAGAGGCGCTGCTTTCGGTCCACCTTATTCCCCGCATAACCCGTCAGGTCGCCGGAAAGCCCGACCACTCGATGGCAGGGAATGACGATGGGCAGCGGGTTCCAGCGGAGAGCCTGCGCGACGGCGCGTACGGCCGGCGTCCGGCCGATTTCCCGGGCGACGCCAGAATACGGGACCACCGCGCCATACGGGATGGCTGCCGTCGCCTGCAGCACGGCGCGCTGAAATGTGCTGCGCACGAGCCGAAGATCCAGCGGCCATTCGAGCCGTTGGGTTCGTCCCTCCAGGTACGCCGCGAGATCCCGGTAGGTGTCGTCCAGTTCGCGGCCGCCTTCCACCAGTTCCACGCCCGGCTGGTGCGCGACATGAGACGCTGCGACGCCCTGCTCGGTCTCCAAGTACTCGATCGCCGCGATCCCGGTTTCCGAGCGCGCGACCAAAATCGGGCCGAGCGGTGACCGGTACACACGATACGCGAGAAGACGCTTGCGCAGCGCGTCCAATCGCGATTCAAGCTGATCGCGTGCCCGCGAGACCGCGGCCGTCGGCGTCGGGTCCCGCATGGTCGAGACGGCCTCGTTGACCGAGCGATACGCAGCAAATTCCCGTCGGCAGGCGGCGCAGGTCGCGATGTGTCGGTCCACCTCCCCGGCGACATCCCCGGCGGCCTCGCCCATTGCGGTGGTGAGGATTGCCTCCTCGATGCGAATGCAGCTGGCCGGTTTGGCACTCATGATGTGAACTCCCCAGGCAGCAAGCCATGACTGCCAAGCGCCTGACGCACCTTCTTCAGGGCCTGAAACACGTGCGCCCGAGCGCTCTCGGCCGAACAGCCGAGGCTCTGACCGATTTCTTCGTATTCGAGGCCGTGAATCTTGCGCTGCGTGAATGCCGCGCGCTGCTTCAGGGGCAGACGACCCACAATGCTTTCGATCACCCGGCCGGCCTCGCGCGCCGCCGCCTCGGCCTCGGCCGAGCCGGCGATTTGGCTTTCCGCTGTGCGCAATTCGGCGTAGGCGCGCCGCCGCCGCGTCTCGGCCCGGTAATGGTTCTTGGCCAAGTTCGTGGCGATCGAAAACAGCCAGGCGCGCACGTTGGCATCCGAGGGCAGCGCTTGGTAGGCACGATATGCGCGCAAAAACGTCTCCTGGGACAGATCGTCGGCGCCATCCTGGCGTCCGATCATCCGGCGCAAATACCGATGGATCTCTTCGTGGTGGGTCGAAACAACCGCCCCGAATCCTGCACCATCCATATACTATCTAGGACCCCGCAGCTTGCCGGCCGTGAAATGTTCGAAAAATCGATTCCTGTATGATACCTCAGATGCGGATATAATGCGTTATTGTCGAGCGCAAAGGGCTGCGTCGTGGCGGTCTTCTTCGCCTGCCCATCCCCAGTTGGGTGTCGGTCCGGCGCTGACCCGCGTCGTTTCAGATACTCAACCGGCAAGTTCCTGCAAACACAGCCGTTTGTGCCTGATTCTTCCTGCCATTCCCGATGATGCGCCCCCTCGTTCCTGGCGATAACACATCCAGGAGTCTTGTGCCTGAAGGCAATTCCTTGTGCACGTGCGGGTGGAATGGTGGAGACGCATGCCATTCGGGGACGTCAATCGCATCAACTCCAACCTCGGGGCTCTCAACGCCCTCAACGCGCTGGCGGACGTCAACCGGCAGTTGCAGGTCAGCCAGCTGCGTCTCGCGACGGGCAAGCGCATCAACGAGGCCAGCGATGACCCGGCGGGGTATTCCATCGCCAACACGCTGGCTTATAAAACCCGCGGCCTCACGGTGGCCCTGGGCGGCCTACAGACCGTCGAGAACCTGCTGGGCGTCGCCGAAGGAGGACTCGGCAACATCAATGACATCCTACTCACCATGCGCGACCTGGTCGTGCAGGGGGCCAGCGATACGCTCGGGACGACGGAGCGCACGGCGATCAACACGCAGCTGGACAGCCTCCGGGCCGAGATCGACCGGATTGCAGCGAACACCAGCTTTAACGGCACTCCCTTGCTCGATGGGACATTCGGCAGCAGTGGATTTATCCCGGGCCCCCTTCCCCCCACGCACGATGGCCCCGTGGGCCCCCCGGTAGGCCCCCCAGACCCCGTAACCGAAGCGCGCTTCCAGACCGGTGACACCACCGACGACTACATCAGCTTCAGCATCGACAATGACTTCAGTTCCAGCAGCCTCGGCGTGGATACGGTCAGCGTGGACGACTCCACCACGGCCTCTAACTCCCTGGCCGATGTCGACGGGGCGATTAGCGTCGTGATCGGCCAGGTCCAGGACATCGGCAGCATGGTGCAGCGCATCCGGCTGATCGAGAACAACCTGAGCGTCGCGATTACCAATACGACGGCGGCGAAGAGCCGCATCCAGGATGTCGACATCGCCCAAGAGCAGGCGACCTCGACCAGACTGCAGATTCTCCGGCAGCTCGCCACCGCCCAGCTCGCGCAGGCCAATTTGTCGCCCGCGCGTGTCCTCTCGCTGTTCGGCATAAAGACCGATTCGTCTGAAGGAAGCGTCGCGATCAGCGCTCGCGCCTAGTCTCGGCTCTCGCGTGGTTCGCGCATCTTGCGCTTCAATTCAGCAAGTTCCTGCAATCTCTGCCGTTTGAGCCCGGTTCGTCCCGCCATTCCCGGTCACGCACCGTTTGAATCCTGGCGATAGTACATACGGGAGTCCCGGACTTTCAGGGAGGCCGTTGTGCACCTCTGGGCGGAGTAGCATGGCTCTCGGCGACGCCAACCGCATCGGCACCAATCTCAGCGCCCTCGGTGCTCTCAATGCCCTGGGGGACGTCAACCGGCAATTGCAGGTCAGCCAGCTGCGCCTCGCGACGGGCAAACGGATCAATCAAGCCAGCGACGACCCGTCGGGGTATTCCATCAGCAACACGCTGGCCCGCAAAGCTCGCGGCCTCCAGGTGGCCCTGGCCGGGGTACAGACCGTCGAGAACCTGCTGGGCGTCGCAGAGGGTGGCCTCACCAACATCAATGATATCCTGGTCACCATGCGGGGCCTGATGGTCCAAGGCGCCAGCGATACCCTCGGGACGACAGAACGGACGGCGATCAACACGCAACTGGACAGCCTCCAGGCCGAGATCGACCGCATCGCCGCCAAGACCACCTTCAGCGGGACACCGCTGCTGGACGGGACATTCGGCGGAGGTATACACAGTGGTATGACATCCCCTAAGCGCTTCCAGACCGGCGACACCGGGAGCGACTTCATCAGTTTCAGCATCGCCAGCAACTTCAACTCGACCAGCATCGGCTTGGCCATCGTGAGCGTGGACACCGCCATCGCGGCCTCCAACTCCCTGGCCAGCGTGGATGCCGCCATGGCCATCGTCACCACCCAGGTACAGCAGCTCGGGAGCACCACGCAACGGCTCCGCTTGATCGAACGCCACCTCAGCGTGTCCATCACCAATACGACCGCGGCGAAGAGCCGCATCCAGGACGCCGACATCGCCAAGGAACAGGCGACCTCGACCAGGCTGCAGATTCTCCGGTAGCTCGCGACCGTCCAGCTCGCCCAGGCCAATCTGTCGCACATCCATGTTCTGTCGCTGTTCGGAATAGATACCGGTACTCAAAAAGACAGTGTCGGACTCAGCCTGCGGGGCTAGGGGCTTGGCGCTAACCATCTGCTCAAGTTTTCAGAAAAACTAAGCCCCGGCAAAAACATGCCGGGGCTTAGAGCCGATCCACCGACGCGCTATCGGGCGTGCTTCTCGTACACCTCGTTCGCGGCGGACACGCCGGAGCCGCACATCATCCCCTCGGCCCGCAGTAC
>DATJQT010000058.1:0-2664 GCA_035505475.1 Vulcanimicrobiaceae bacterium | reverse complement strand
GATGTGATTTGCGTGATGGACGAAGCCTATTATGAATACCTGCCGCCGGATGCCCGACCCGACGTGCTGCAGTTCGTTCGCCAGGGGCGCTGGGTGCTGACCTGCCGGACGTTCTCCAAGATCTACGGCCTTGCCGGGCTGCGGGTCGGGTATGCGATCGGCCCGCCTGTGCTGCTCGCCAAGCTCAACCAGCTCCGCGACCCCTTCAACGTCAACAACCTAGCCCAGGTGGCCGCCGTCGCCGCGCTCGGCGACACGGACCACGTGGAGAAGAGCCGGGTGGCCAACGACGCCGGACGCCGCTCCCTGACCGAACAGTTCCAAGCGCTCGGGGTTCGCGTCGTGCCGAGCGTCGCCAATTTCCTCTTGGTGGACATCGGCCGGTCCGGGGCGGAGGCGACCACGGCCTTGCTGCGGCGGGGCGTGATCGTTCGGTCGATGGGGGGATACGGATTTCCGAATCACCTGCGCATCACGATCGGGACGGCCCAAGAAAATGCCACCTGCGTGGCGGCACTCGCCGCCGTCCTGAAATGACGGAACCGCTCTTCCGCCGCATGACGGTCGTCGGCGTGGGCCTGATTGGCGGTAGCCTCGGACTCGCGGCCAAGCAGGCAGGCGCCGTTGGAGAAGTGGTCGGCGTCGGCCGCCAGCTCGCCAGTCTAGCTGTCGCGCTGGATCGGGGCTTGGTGGACCGAGTGACCTGCGACCTCGCGACAGGTGTTCGGGACGCCGAACTGGTTGTCCTGGCGCTTCCGGTCGCAGCCCTCGTCGCAGCGCTGCCCGAGGTCGCAATCCATGCAAACCCGGAGTGCGTGATCACCGACGTGGGCAGCGTTAAGGAACCCATCCTCGCGGCGGGAGACCAGGCCTTCCCGGACGGCCGGTTCGTCGCCGGACATCCGATCGCGGGCAAAGAATTGTCCGGCCCGGCTGCCGCGCACGCCGATCTCTTCCGGGGCGCCAGCTGGATTCTCACCCCGAGCGCCCGCACCCAGCCACAGGCGCAGGATCGCGTGGCGCGACTCTGCGAGGCGGTCGGCGCACGCGTTGTTCCGCTCGAAGCGCGATGGCACGACGAGGTGTTTGCCACCGTCAGCCATCTGCCGCACCTGGTGGCCTATGCGCTGTTGGATGCCGTGCTCGCCACCGAGCGGGGAGATGAGCGGGTGCGTTTTTCGGCGGGCGGGCTTCGTGATTACACGCGGGTCGCAGGAAGCGATCCTGTCATGTGGCGGGACATCTTCGTGATGAATCGCGAGCCGCTCCTGAAGGTTCTCGCCACATACCAGGAGCAGATCGCACAGCTGGCCGCCGCGATCCAGGCCGCCGACGGGGAGGCGATCCTCGCCCGACTGCGGCAGGCCCGGCTGGCCCGGGAGGAACTTCTCCATCGCACATAACGGCATGTTGCGCACGACGGCGGAAGCAGCCCTTTTGGTGGGCGTGGTGACGCACCGGCAGTCGCGCTGGGAGGCGGAAGACTCACTGGCAGAACTCGATCAGTTGGCACGTTCCGCTGGTGCGCGCGTCGTCGGGACCGTGCTCCAAGAGCGCGACCGCTTCGAACCGCGCTACCTGATCGGCAAAGGCAAGGCGGAGGAGATTCGGGGCCGCGTCGGATCGGTGGACGTCGTCATCCTGGATGAAGAACTGTCGGGCTCACAGCAGCGTAATCTCGAGCAGTTGCTTGGTCGTCGCGTGGTGGACCGCACGGGTCTGATCCTCGATATTTTCGCACAGCGCGCCCACACCCGCGAAGGAAAGCTACAGGTGGAACTCGCGCAGCTTGATTATCTGCTCCCACGCCTTGCCGGTGCGTGGACGCACCTGGAGCGGCTGGGCGGTGGCATCGGAACGCGCGGTCCCGGCGAAACGCAGCTCGAGTCCGACCGGCGCCGTATCAAGACCCGCATGGCCAAGCTCCGCCGCGATCTCGACCAGGTGCGTCGGCACCGAGCGGTGCTGCGCCGGCCGCGACAGCGGATTCCCTTTCCGATTGTGGCGCTGGTCGGATACACTAACGCTGGCAAATCTTCGCTGATGAACGCGCTGACCCATGCGGGCGTGCCCGTCCGTGACCAGCTGTTCGCCACGCTTGATCCCACGTTGCGCCGATTGACGCTGCCGGGGGAGCGGATCGTGTTGCTTTCGGACACGGTCGGTTTCATCCGGAAGATTCCGCATCAGCTGGTGGCGGCCTTCCAGGCGACCCTTGAAGAAGTGCAGGAGGCCGATCTGCTGCTCCACGTCGTGGATGTCAGTCATCCGAATGCGCAGGCACAGCAGGCGGCGGTCGAGGAGGTGCTGGGCGAACTCGGTCTGGCCGATCGCCCGACCGTACTGGTCTTCAACAAAATCGATCGACTCGGGGCGCAGGCGATGCCCTGGGCCTCGGGCAGCGGGCGGGTCGCGACCTCGGCAAAGACCGGCGTCGGTCTCGACGCACTCCGGCGGGAAATCGAGGCCGCCCTTAACGCGCGCCACGCCATGCCCGTGCCGGTCGACCACGAACGGAACCGTGCGGCGTGCTGACCCTGGCCAACCGCCTCACCATCCTGCGCATCCTGATGACGCCGATCATCATCGTCTTGCTGTTCTACCGCGAGATCGGCGCAGCCTTTGCGTTATTCATGTTGGCGGGTCTCACCGACGGGCTGGACG
>DATJQT010000057.1:0-2734 GCA_035505475.1 Vulcanimicrobiaceae bacterium | reverse complement strand
CCGGGCCATATCGGCAGACAGCGCGACAGCACGCTCCAGAAACGCCGCGCTGGCGGCGACGCCCCCGCGTGCCTGCGCCCGGTCCGCCGAACGCTCGAGCTCTATCGCTACCTGCTCGTCGGGTCCGGCCGCGGCGGCAGCCAGATGCCAGGCCCGGCGGTCGGGATCGGCCTCCCGATCGGTCACCTCCGCCAGGGCATGATGGACGGCTCGCCGATCCTCTACGGGTGCCGACCCGTACACGGCCGAGCGCACCAGTGGATGACGGAAGACCACCCGGTCGCCCATCGCCAGCAGCTCCCGCGTCCGCGCGTCATCGGCGGTCGCGGGTCCGATCTGAAGGCGCTCGGCGGCTCGCCAGACGAGCAGCGGGTCTCCAAGCGGCTCGGCCGCCGCGACAAGCAACAGACGACGCGCGACGTCCGAGAGGGTTTCGAAGCGGCGAACGAAGCTCTGCTCGATCCGGGTATGCAGCGGCTGCGTACCCGCTAGCCAGAAACCACCGGCCAACTGCGTTTCCGTCAGTCCACGCGACAGTTCCAGCAGAGCGAGCGGATTCCCGTGGGTCTCGGCGATGATGCGGTCACGCACCTGGGCATCGAGCGGGGACCGCAGATGTGAGGCCAGCAGCTCGCGGGCATCACCGCGGCGTAGCCCGGGCACGTCGAGCACGGATAGCTGCTCAAGCGCCATCCCTAGCTCCGCTAGGCCGTTGACGGGTTCACAAACGAGTCATCTTCAGGCCGCAATAGCGGCCTGTTTGATTTTGTCCTCGATGGCGCCTTCGAATGCGCGGTAGGAGACGGCGAGCGGTGATCGTTTTGCGATCTGGTTTGGGAGGGCGGGGTCGAGTTCGGCGAGGCTGGGGTTGACGATCCGCGTGTAGGTCTTGGTGAAGAAGACGGCCAGTCGGCGTCCCTCGCGGGTGAGCTCGTAGCGTTGGGTGCGGGGGATCCGCTGGATGAACCCTTTGCGGCGTAGGCGCCGGAGGTCGTAGGTCATCTGCCGCGCGGTGTAGCCGGGGATCAGTCCGGCGATCAGCTCGCGCAGTGAGCGGTTCGTCAATCCCGCGAACAGGTGCTGGAAGCTGCACAGGCAGGCGAGCAGCACCATCGTGCGGGGTTCCCCGAATCTGAGTCCGGGGGCGGGTAGGCCATCAGGGGTTAGGGATGGCAGCACCACGCGCTCAAGGAGCGTGGCGTCTGGTGCGCATGCGCACGCGTCAAGTTGGTGCTCCAGGAGGCGCTGGTTGACCTGATGACCGACGTCGATCAGCGCGTCCCAGTTCTCTGCGGTGACGCGGCGTTTGATCCCGAAGTCGCGGGTGTCGTTGATCGTTGTCTCGGTTCTGAGCGCGCGGCCTTCTTTGAAGTACTGCTTGACCTTCGACGCGCGGAAGTGGATCTGGATCGCGGCCTCCACGCCGTGGTTGAAGACCTTCGTCTGGAACCGACCGGGGGTTCGCCTGGTGACCCGGCGGCCGAAGATCACTGCCGCCTGGTCGGGGCGGCCGAGGGTGAGCTGGTCGGGGAGCGTTTGCTCAAACCAGGCGCGTCCGGCGATCGGCCGATCGAACATGCGGGTGTCGGAGATCTCCAGCTGCCGGAACGCGAGCTCGTAGACGTAGCCGCGCCGGCGGTCCTCGTCGCTGAACGGTGAGGGCAGCGCCGCCTGCCAGCGCTCGAAGAACAACCACACATCCTCGGCCGAGAGGCTGTTGCAGACCTCGGCGAGCGCGTCGGGCTGCTCGCAGGACGCGAAGCCGTTATCCAACGCCTTGAAACTGATCTCCTGCTGGGCGGCCTGCTGCTTGGCCCACTCGTTCCCGTTCAAGTAGATCCATACGGGGAACGGCGCATAGGCGATGGTCTTGATGAACGTCGGTCCCCAGTCGGGATCGCGGATATAGATGTAGTAGTTGTTGGGAAAGATCGATTGGCGGCGGTAGACGAAGTGCGGGTGCCCGTCCGGGCCGCCGTCGCGCCAGCCACGCCACGCGCTCGTTTTCTCCTGCGCGATCCCGACCATCACCACGCCGTAGCGGCCCTCGCGTTCGGCGGCCTGGAAGTGCTTGCGGGCGATCTCTTCCTTCACGTCGCCCTTGACGAACTTCACCGTCGGGATCTCGTTGCTGGCGATGTAGTCGTTGATCTGGTTGACGTAGTCGCGGCCCATCTTGCCCAGCATCGCCGGGGACGGGATCGGGAACCCGCGATCCAAGAGAAACCTGATCACCTGCCCCTCGCACATCAACCTCGGGACGTATCCCTGAAGGAACAACCGGTCGACCGACCGGACCTGCAGCGAGACGTGATCGGCGAGTAGGCTTGAGATCGTGGCCACGGTGGTACCTCCAGCAACCGCAAGGTGCAAAGCCCCGAAGGGGCTTCCAAGCGGGCGCCACTCGCCCGCGCTCTAGATCGGAAGGTACCCCGCGGCCACAGCCAGCGTCCCGCAGGGACGCCCCCGCGAGCGGGGCTCATACCGAACCCCGACCGCCTCCAAGATCACCGCGGCGCTTGAACAACCGCTCGGCGGTATGAGGCTCGCTCGCTAAATCTAGAGACCGTAGCTCGACGCGGCTCTCTTGAGCGGTGGGCCAGTAGATATCACGCATCAGGGCTGTGGCCGTCACCCGATTGCGTGTGCCTCGGAGTGGAGGAAGCTGAAGCTACAAGGCTCGGTCGATCTGGAAGGCGAGGTTTTCGATGTTCAAGACAATTGTTTGGGCGAC
>DATJQT010000056.1:0-6446 GCA_035505475.1 Vulcanimicrobiaceae bacterium | reverse complement strand
AGTTCACGCGGCGGGCCGCGCGTCCTCAAGACCAATTTCCCCGACGGGCCTCAATCAGGCAGACGGTGACGAGATTTGACAACGGGAATCCGCATGCGGATCTTTTGGTCTCGTGAGTCTCCTCCATTTCACCGAGCGGGGAGCGGGGCCGCCACTGCTGCTGGTTCATGGCCTGATGGTCACCGGCGAGATGTTCGGACCCTTCCTCGAGCACTTTGCGGCCCGATATCGCGTCATTGTTCCCGACCTGCGTGGCCACGGGCGGAGCCGGGAGCTTCCGCCCCCGTACACGGTCCCGCAGCTCGCATCCGACCTTTCCGATCTGCTTCAGCACCTGCACATTGACTCCACGGCAACGCTTGGCTACTCACAGGGCGGCGCGATTGCACAACAACTGGCCCTCGATCATCCTTACCGATGCAGTCGCCTCATACTCGCTTGCACCTACGCGTTCAACATGGCGACAGTGCGCGAACAGCTCGAAGGCCGAATGGCGCCACTTCTTCTCAAGGTCCTTTCCATGAAACAATTCGCGAGGATCGTTTTCTCGCGCGGGCTGAGCCAGCTCAGCACGGACCGTGCCGAGTGGCTGGCCGGCCTCATGGCCGACCAGGATCGCACGTTGATGATGTCTGCCTGGAAGGCCGCAATGTCGTTCGACAGCCGGCGGCGGTTGGCGGAGATCAGGTGCCCAACGCTGGTCGTGGCCGCGTCAGATGACCGGGCCGTGCCGCTGCACCATGCGAGAATGCTCGTCAACGGCATCGCTGCTTCGCGCCTCATCATTGTCGATAACGCGGACCACACCCTCATCTGGACGCACGAAGAAGAATTGGCACGCATTGTCAACGATTTCCTTGCTCATGCGTGAAGGGCGCGGGAAGCGGGCCCCAACATTCTTGGCATTCCATTCGGGGTTGATCGCCTCCGGGTCGAAAACGGAATGCTCTACTTCAACGATCGAAGCGTCGGGCCCACCCTGTCCCAATTGCAGTACTTCGTGCGTCCCTACGGAATGATGACAATCCTCCGCCCGTGAAAATCGTCCCGCTCCCACGCTGACTCGATGTCTTTGAGGGGTATCTGTTCGATCTCCATGGAGACCTTCCCTTCGCGGATCCACTCGTAGGCCGTCTTCACGCACGACTCCATCCCGGCAGGATCCAGCCGCGATGCACCACCGAAAATCTCAAGCCCCGAGGTCCGAATGCTGTCCGCCGTGAGGTGAAGCAGGGGTCCCGCCTTCTCCCCGATCTGCACGAGGCGGACCGGCTTGGCAAAGCGCAGCTCTTCAGGGACGAGCGTGCTCAGGAGGACTTCAGTCGGCCGGCCCCAGAGGAAGTCCAGGACGACGTCATATCCTCCGCCCGCGTTCTTCCTGAAGTCGGCACGGAGCGCCCCGTCGTCCTGCTCAAGATTGATCACGGCATCCGCGCCAAGGCCCAGCACGCGCTTCAATGACTCCGGGTTCCGGCCCGTTCCGATCACACGCCCAGCCCCCAGGAGTCGTGCAACCTGTACGGCGACCCCACCTGACACGCCGGTCGCCCCGTTGACCAGGACCGTCTCTCCCGACTGCAGGCGCGCCCCCAGCTTGAGAGGGATCAGGGAGGTCAGCGTGGAAGCGGGAACCGCCGCCGCGGTCACGGCATCCATCCCCTCGGGGACCGGCACGGTCCGGGCGGTGACCACGAGATCCGCCATCGCTCCGTACGGCGGCTTCATGCCGCCAAAGCCAACGAGCCTGCCGTCAGCGAGAGCGCCAATGCCGTCAAACCCGACCACGGCTGGCAGGCGAGAGAGAAACTGCCGATGCGCGAAGTGGGTGCCCGCTGCCATGGCCTTGTCGATGTTTTCCAGGGCGACCGCCTTCACGTGGATGAGCACTTCATCGGCTGCGGGTCGGGGATCCGGGAAGTCCTCGTAGCGGGGGCACTTGCCCAAGGCATGAAGGACGGCTGCTTTCATGGTATTGCACTCCCCTCCGACACGGTGTAGAGTTTCGATAGAACCATATGGTTTCCAAGGAAACCATACCGCATGACAGCGCGGGAGTCAACATTGTTTCCCAGAAACCTTCCAGACCATCAGACCGGCCCGTGACCAGGCGCAGGAACGCATCCACCCGGTCGGACTCACGGGAAACGCCCGAAAGGGAAACGCCACTGCTCATTGGCGAAGTGCTCGCCTCCATGGGAAAAGTGGCCGACAGGATGGAACCGGACGGCGCCGAGACGAGGCGTTGGATGGTCGCCAACAGCGGCAGTCGGAAGGTCGCCGCGATCCTGAAGGAATCCCCATTCGCCATGCTCCGCGTTCTTGACGCGATCGGGAGGAAAGGCCCCGTGAACGGCATCACGATTGCCCGCGAGTTCCGCGTTCCGAAGGGAACCGTTTCGAAGACCACGCGGCGCCTCATCGATGCGGGACTGGCCGTGAGCGACCGCAAGCCCAACAACCGAAAAGAGATTCTCTTCACGCTCACGGCCCTCGGGAAGGCGGTCTTCCAGGTGCACGCGGCTTTTGACCGTCAGATGGAAAGGGGCTTGGTGAGCTTCCTTCGCCGTTACGATGCATCCCGCTTGCGCATCCTGGCCGACATCCTTCGCGACGCGGCGGACATCTCGTTTCTTGAGCTCGGAGCCCTCGCCGATGGCTCGTCGAAGCCACCAAACGACCCCGGTAATCGCAGGGGAGCCACGGAGACGACGGAGACGCCAGAGACGCGGAGCAGGGACTGAACCTTTCGGTGCGATCGTGTCCCGGCCTGGCGACCGCGCTGACGGTGGAGAGTCGTTTGGATGTTCGCTCCGCGGTGAGTCCTGGCCACGCGGTCCGCCGGACCATGGCGATCACCTCTGCTGGTGCACGATCCGTCTGCACTGCGCCTCTCGCTCGGTAGCACGGCGGCGGGATCGCCCCACTGCAGCCGACGCAAGCAGAATGCTTGACTCGGGCCGCGTCAGCACGTTAGGCTGGGCACGGAATAGAGACCGATGGTCCAGGTGCCCGTTGCCCCGGATGGCGCGGGCGGCCCGCGTAGGCGATCCGTGTTGGTCGACACTCGCGGGCAGGCGAAACCGGTCGAGACAGCAGCTGGCTGTCTCGGAGTCCGGTGCTGTCGCGCAACTGTAAGCCCCCTACCGGGGCAAGCCAGGACGCCCGCCTTGGCCAAGACCCAGTACCTTCGCTTGAAAGGTGGGTATCGTGGCCCTTCCGGCTGACTCTCCACGCACCATGTCATGCAGCCCACCCGAGGTACCGGGAGTCTCCCAACGAGGAGAAGTCCATGGAGTACCAGAAGACCGCCGCGTCTATCCGTGCAGCTGATTCGGTCATTACAAAGGCGGCGTATGCCTACCATGATAAGCTGAAAAAGCCGCCCGGCAGCCTTGGACGAATCGAGTCGCTGGGAATACGGCTGGCCGGCATCGCGGGGCGCTGTCCTCCCCCGGTCCCATCTCGCAAGGCGGTGCTCGTCTTCGCGGCTGATCACGGTGTGGCTGCGCAGGCGATCAGCGCCTATCCCCGGGAGGCCACGGTCCAGATGGTCGCCAACGTCCTGCAGGGCGGTGCGGCAGTCAGCGTCCTCGGCCGGCAGGTGGACGCCCGGGTAGTCGTCGTCGACGCCGGCGTAGCCGGGGACCTGCCGGAGGACTCGGCTCTCGTTGGGGGAAAAGTCGGCCCGGGGACAATGGATATTTCGGCGGGACCAGCCATGACATCCGAGCAGGCTGTGCAAGCCCTCGACCTCGGCGTACGCGTTGCCACACACGAGATCGAGCGTGGTCTGGACATGCTGGCCTGCGGAGAAGTGGGCGTCGGCAACACGACGCCCGCGACCGCCATCGTCGCGGTCTTCACCGGTCGGCCACCTGCCTCGTTCACCGGCATTGGCACTGGAATAGACGCCGAAGCGGTGAGACGCAAGGCGGCGCTCATCGCCGAGGCGATCGCCCGCAATGCACCTGATCGGGCGAACGGCCTCGACGTGCTTGCAAAGATCGGAGGATTCGAGATCGGGGCCATGGCCGGGGCCATGCTCGCGGGCGCCGCCGCGCGCATCCCCGTTGTACTGGATGGTCTCATCTCCACCTCGGCGGCGCTGATCGCGGCATCCATCGCGCCCGCCGCGAGGGACTACTTCTTCGCCGGGCACCGTTCCAGCGAACCCTCGCACACCTTTGCCCTCTCGCACCTCGGTCTTGAACCGCTGCTCATCCTCGGCATGAGGCTGGGCGAAGGCACGGGCGCGGCTCTGGCCTTCGGAATCATCGAGGCGGCCGCACGATTGATGGCGGAGATGGCGACGCTCGAGGGCGCTCGCGTCTCGGCAGCGCGGGCATAGCGTGCGGACTATTCCCGATGCTCCCATCTTCCAGGTAGGGTGGCCAGGTCTCACGGCCGTCGTTGCCGCGTTCGGCGAAGCGGCACTGACCCGGTCACTCCGGGCTTAGGCATGTTCCGAATCGGCACCACCTCGTACATCCTCCCCGCCGGCATCCTGGCGAACGTCGAGTACCTGGCTCCGTTGGTAGACGACATCGAGCTCGTGCTTTTCGAAACCGACGAGCACGGGAGCAACCTGCCCGACGCCGCCCTTTGCAGGCGTTTGCAGGAGATCGCCGTCGAACGCAGCCTCAGTTACACCGTGCATCTCCCTCTTGACGTGCTTCCCGGTGCCGGCCCTGGTGCGGACTGTCTCGAGAAAGCCCGGCGCGCGATCGATGCGACGCACGAGCTCGCCCCCTATGCGTACGTGGTGCATCTCGATGGGCGGCCGCTGATGGCGCGGACCATGGCCGCGGACACATGGCGCGATGGCGCAGTGGCTTCCCTTGAGGCGATCTGCCGGTGGATCGGGGCGCCGCAGCTCTTGTGTGTGGAAAACGTCGAAGGGTGGGATCCAGCTCATTTTGCCCCCGTTCTGGAGCGGCTCGCCGTGTCGCGCGCCGCGGACGTCGGACACCTTTGGCTCCAGGGACAAGACCCACGGGCCGTCCTCCCTGACTGGATCGAGCGAACGAGAGTCGTGCACCTCCACGGCATCGCTGCGCGCGACCATGAGTCTCTTTCTCACGTGCCTGCAGGCGGCCTGGACCCCCTTGTCGAGCTCCTGTCGGATCGTTTCGACGGCGTCGTGACGCTGGAAGTTTTCAACGAGCAGGATTTCATGGGCTCCATGGCTGCGCTTCGCGACTCTCTGCGCCGGGTGCGGAAAGGCGGCGAGTCATGTCGTGTGCGTTAACCCTCCTGCGCAGCGGGAGAAGCAGTCACGCGGGCAAGGGTGGCGTAGCGGCGGGGCGGGCGGAGCGAGCTCTGCGTGGGATCGGCGCCCGCGCTGGATGAGGAGACACTGCGGCGTGAACGCAAGCTTGGCAGCGAGCCCGCGGCGAACGCTGCCCAAGACGCGATGCAGCGGGAGGCAAGCGGCCCCCTGGACACGGTTCGTCAGTCCAACGCGACGTCGGATTCGCGCGAGTAGCGCATGAGCACCTTCCTGTCGGTGTCAAACCTCTGGAAAGTCTTCCCGGGGCGTGTGCAGGCAGTGCGTGGCGTGTCGTTGTCGCTGTCCCGCGGCGAGCTCTTTGCGTTTCTCGGCCCGAACGGCGCGGGCAAGTCCACCACGATCCGCATGATCTGTGGTCTCTGCCGCCCGAGCAGCGGCACAATCGAGATCGAGGGGAACGACTCCGTGCGCGGCCGTCTGGCCTACACGAGGTCGATCGGACTGGTCTCGCAGCATTTCAACATCCACGACGATCTCACCGCCTACGAGAACATGCTGATCCATGCGAAGCTGTACGGAATGCTCGCCTTCCGCGAAGAAGAGGGTAAACAGTGATCCTACCCGGTTGACGCACCCCGGAATGCCGAGGCTCCGAAGGTTCTCGCGTATCCCATTCACGACTCCTCGCGTGAGATTCGTGCGTTCGAAGGCGCTGATCAGGTCGCGGCGGATTTCGTCGCGGCAGGTCCTCGCACCGCACGGGTTTCAACGTCTCGGCAGGTCTTCTGACTCCCGGGTCACTCGCGCGCCGAGCCTTCCCATCCGTGAGGACAGTGGCATTGTTCGGCGCCCGTCTCCGGTTACAGCGGCGGGTCCGTTCCCGATTCACACGGGATTCCCTCCTGGCGGCGGGGCGAGTTGGTCGCCCCGCCGAACCGAGATTCTCTTTTGGTATCACGTCCGGCGTGAGCGTTCAACCGCCGGGAACTTCACACGGCGACGCTACATCTGGTTGATCCTGCTCGCGAGCAGCCCGGCTCCAAACCCGTTGTCGATGTTCATGACCGCGATTCCAGGGGCGCAGCTGTTGAGCATCGCGAGCAGGGCCGCCAGTCCGCTGAAGCTCGCTCCGTAGCCCACGCTGGTGGGGACCGCGATGAGCGGAGCGCTCACCAGGCCCCCGATGACGCTCGGCAGCGCACCTTCCATCCCCGCC
>DATJQT010000055.1:0-4530 GCA_035505475.1 Vulcanimicrobiaceae bacterium | reverse complement strand
CTTTCGGGCGATGTTCCGACCTGACGCCAGCCTCCGGTTTATTGGAGAGGGAACAGGTAGACCGATCCTCCCAAAGCGGAACGGCTCTCGAAAATACTCAAGAAGTAACCTGGTAGGCAATGTTGACAGCAGGCGGGTAATATGGAAGAAGCAAAGGATGAAAAGAATCAAAACCCGTTGGGAGACTGGCACCAAAAATACCCGGAGAAGGCGAGTTTCAAAGATGCCGGCAAATACCGTTTCGGACATCCAGAAAGTTGAACTGCACCAGCACGTGGACGGCTCCATTCCGGTGCGGATGGTCTGGCGGCTTATGCGCAAGCATGGACTTGCCCCTGTGCCCACCATCGCCGAAATGCGGCGCCTCCTTCAATTGCAGCCCTCAGAGGAAGGGTCGCTGCTCTCCTACCTGGACAAGTTCCATTATCCGCTCTGGATCACACAATTCTACGAAAACATCCAGGAGACGACGCGCACCATCGTGGAGGAAGCGTATGGCCACGGGGTACGCCTGCTGGAGCTGCGCTACGCTCCGGCCATTCACACCTACGCGGGCTTGACTCCCCGGCAGGCGATCCGGTCGGTGTTGTCGGGGATGAATGCCGCACAGGCGCGCCACCCCGACATGGAGCTTGGGCTGATCATCATCTCGATGCGGCAGCACGGGCCGCACATCGCGAAGATCATCGCGCGCCAGGCACTCGCGGAGGCGCAGCACCTGCACGCGCGCACCGGGGTGGTCGGCTTCGACCTGGCCGGCGCCGAGCGGGGCAATCCGCCCGCGCTGTTCCGGGACGCCTACGACGTCGCGCGGCGCGGCGGGCTCGGTCTCACGGTGCATGCCGGGGAAGACGAGAAGCCAGAGCGGATCTTGGAAGCGATTGACCTGCTCGGCGTGGACCGCATCGGCCACGGCTGCTCGGCCGTGCAGGACAAGACGCTGCTCCGGCGATTGGCGCGCGACCGGATCCTGGTGGAGTGCTGCGTGACGTCCAATTATCAAACGCGAGCGGTCGCGCCGGGGACGAAGCATCCGATCTTCCGTTTTCTGGAGTGCGGTGTCCCGGTCGCCGTGTGCACGGACAACACGACGGTCAGCGGCACCGATCAGACGCGGGAAAACCGGCTACTCCTCGAGCATCTCAGCAGCAAAGAGATTGCAGACATTCACGCCGAGGCGGCCGGGCACAGTTTTGTGTGCCGCAGCCCCTTGTTCACCGCGCGCGGCCACCACATGCCGCGCCGTTCGGGCGCACCGGCCGGGGGTCAGACCCAGACCGTCGGGCCTGGCACGGCTGAATCAAAGACGGCGCTCAGGACCTCCAGAATAGCGCGGGCGGCCAGGACCCCGGTCCGGCGCGTGGGGTCTAGGTAAGGATTCACTTCCACTAGATCCATCCCGCGCAGGCGGAGCCGGCTGGCCGTGAGCCGGATCAGGCGGGCCACCTCGCGGAAGCCGAGCCCGCCGGGCTCCGCGAAACCCGTCCCTGGCGCAGCGCCTGGTTCGAAAGCGTCAATGTCCAGTGTGAGGTAGCCCTCGCCTTCATGTCCCACCAGCCAGTCGCGATCGGGCTGGTCCAGCACCTGGGCAGTGGTTACGATCCGGTTGCCCGCCGCCCGCGACGCCGCGTAATCTTCCCCGCTCGACACGATGCTCCGGATCCCAATCTGGGTCAGGCTGCGCACGTGCGGCAGCTCGCGCAATCGCCGCATGGGGCTGGCGTGGGTGCCGGACATCCCGCCCAAGCGATCCACGTAGTCCATATGGGCATCAATCTGGACGACGTGGAGCGGCGTGCCGGCGAAGCCCTGCAGGATCGCGGGCGTGACGGAATGGTCGCCGCCCAGGCAAACCGGAAAGATGCCGCGGCCAACGAGGTCGGCCACTGCAGCGGCGATCCGCGTAGCGTTTTCGTCGAGCGCGGTCGGCACGATGTCCACGTCGCCCGCATCGCGGATCTCGAGTGAAGCCAGCATCGGCCGGTCCCGCTCCGGATCGTAGTAGCCGCGCCCCCGCTTGTAGAACGTGAACTGCGTGGACCCTTCGCGGATGGCCCGCGGGCCGTAGCGCGCACCGGGATGCTGGGTGGTGCCCTCATCGGTGGGGATGCCTAGGATGACGGCCTGGGGTGATGGCGAGGCGCCGGCCTGATAGAGGGGCGCCTGGACGAAAGTCGGGATGCCAGTGAAGGGAAGCGGCATCGGAGTCCCTCCTGTGAAGATCGGATAGCGTGTGCGATTCAGGCACCTATTATGCGCTGCCAACACCTCCGCGGCACATGATTCATTGGGCAGCCATTTGCCGCCCTGAGATTGATCCCCAGGCAGGTTCCCTGTATGCTCTGCCTTCACCGAAGACAGGAGGCCGTCATGTCCATCACGCATCGCGAGCGGGTCGTCCGCGCACTCAATCACCAAACGCCTGATAGGGTTCCGTTGGACCTGGGGTGCACCCGCTCTACGTCCATCGTGGTCCAGGCCTACGAGCAGCTGAACCGGCATCTCGGGTCGAACGAACCGCCGCGCATCTTCAGCAAGTGGCTGAACATTTCACATCCCAGCGAGGCGATGCTGCGGCGCTTCGATATCGATACGCGAAGCGTCAGCCAGGGCGCGCCGGATGGCTGGCAAGACATCGTGTTTTCCGACGACTCGTACCAGGATGAGTGGGGCGTGATCCGCAGCCGCCCGGCCGGGTGTCTCTATTACGACCTGACCAAATCGCCGCTGGCGGGGGATGACGTGGACGTGAAGACGGTGGAAAGGTATCCCTGGCCGAATCCCCACGATCCGGGCCGGGTGCGCGACCTACGCGACGCGTTCCTGCGGTTGCGCCGCGAAACCGACTACGCCCTCTGTCTCAACATGCCCGGCGGCACGGTCACGCAGGCCCAATTCCTGCGGGGCTTCGAGGATTGGTTCGCCGATTTGGTCTCGAACCAGAGCTTCTATCATGCGCTCATGGAGAAGGTCACGGATCTCTGGCTGGCGATGGCGAAGGACGAGTTTGACGCGCTCGGCGAAGACCCGGACCTCTGCTTTTTTGGCGACGACGTGGCGTTCCAGGACGGGCCGATGATGTCCATGGAGCATTATCGGGCCATGGTGAAGCCGTACCATAAGCGGCTCTTCTCGTACATCAAATCGCGAACCTCGGCGAAGATCCTCTACCACAGCTGCGGATCGGTGGCGCACCTTATTCCCGACCTCATCGAGATCGGCGTCGACGTGCTGAACCCGATCCAGGTCTCGGCCAAGAACATGGACACCGCCCGGCTCAAGCGCGAATACGGAAAAGACCTCTGCTTCTGGGGCGCGATCGATACGCAGCGCGTGCTGCCGTTCGGCTCGCCCGCCGATGTGCGTGCCGAGGTGAAGCGCCGGATCGGCGATCTGGCGGGTGACGGCGGTTACGTGCTCTGCGCGGTCCACAACATCCAGGCGGATGTGTCCGTCGAGAACATCTGCGCCATGTACGATGCGGCGCGGGAATTTGGCAAATATTGAGGCGGTTGGGGTGCAGATCCCCCGTTCGTAGTTCGACTCTCGCAGTGCGGACGGCTGATGAGGGTGCGACAGCGCGATTCATGCTGACCCTGGCCTGAGCGTGTCAAAGGGCCTGTCGAAGCATGAACGGACGTATCAGATAAGATGAAAGTCGAGTTCTTTCTTCCGATTCGCAAACAGTTCGAAAGGAGCGTGCATGCCTCCGACCATCGGTTTCATCGGCATCGGCATCATGGGCCAGCGCATGTGCAAGAACCTCATCAAGGCGGGATTCGAGGTTCACGCGTTTGACCTCAGTCCGGCGGCGATGGAGGTTGCGAAGGGTCTAGGGGCAAATACGGCGCCGAACCTCGCCACCCTTGCGCGCCAGGTCGAGGTCGTCGTTTGCAGCCTTCCCGATCCAGCGGCGCTGTTAGCGGTCGTTGACGGGCCGGACGGGATCCTCGCGCACCTGAAACCGGGGAGCCTGATCTGCGATATGAGTACCGCGGATCCGGTCACCGCACGCGCCGTCCACGCCAAAGCGGCGGCCAAACAGATTGCGGCGCTCGATTGCCCGGTCAGCGGCGGCCCGGGCGGGGCCGAAGCCGGCACGCTCACCATCATGGTGGGCGGAGATCAGGCTGCGCTTGAGCGAGCGCGACCCATCTTTCAGGCGATCGGGAAGAATATCGTGTATTGCGGCGGTCCAGGCGCCGGACAGGCGGCGAAGCTTGTCAATCAGTCGCTGGTCGCAATCCACACGGTCGGGCTGTTCGAGGCCCTTCTAGTCGGCCGCAAGCAGGGGTTGGATCTGGACACCATGGTCAATATTCTGCGGACCAGCTCGGGCGCGAGCTGGATGCTCGACAATCACATCAAGATGAAGGCGCTGGTCCACAATCACGAGCCCGGCTTCGCTCTGGACCTGCTGTTCAAGGATCTGAAGCTGTTCGTGCAGACTGCGACCGAATCGCAGGCGCCAGCGTTCATCGCGGGCGCAGCGCTGCAGCTCTACAACGCCGCCCGCGCCGCAGGCCACGG
>DATJQT010000054.1:0-8465 GCA_035505475.1 Vulcanimicrobiaceae bacterium | reverse complement strand
CGGTCAATCTACGGTTCGCGGTTTTAAGAATTTCACGCTCGGTCCCAAGGACGCAAATGGCGGATATACCGGTGGGAACAAGGCCTGGTTCACCAACGCGGAAATGTACTTTCCTATTTCCGAAGCGGCCAAGCTCCGGGGCGTCATATTCTACGATATGGGCCAAAATCTGAACGAAACATCCAGTTTCGATCAGTTGTTCTCGATCAAGCCAGGCATGGGTGCGGGCATGGGTCTGCGCTTCAATTCGCCGCTGGGGAACATCGCCTTGGACTGGGGCTTCAACCTGTCGCCGCAGCCGGGCCAGAAAACGCAAGTTCTATACTTCTCCGCAGGACAGTCTTTCTAGCTTTGGGCGAGACAGGGCAGGTCGGTTCCGGAGTGGTCCGAAGACTCCCGAACCGAATGCCCGATGGTCAGAGGAGGGTAGGCGGACCGTGACAAGCCAACGAGAACGACAGGGGTGGGGGTTGGTGCTGGCCGTGGCATTGACGGCAATGATTTTCGCCGCACCGGGTATTACGTGGGCCGCACAACCTGCGGCCCTCAAGATCGGAGTCGTCGACATCCAGGGCGTGCTCGAGCAGTCGCAGCGCGGCCAGGCGACCAAGCAGAAGCTTAACCAGGAGCGGGCCGGACGCCAGAAGGAGCTGGAGGGCAAGCAGCAGGAGATCCAGAAGCTCCAGGCCGACTTCGAAAAGCAGGCCCCCGTGCTGAGCGACACGGCCAAGCGGGAAAAATCCGAGGCGATCCAGCGCAAGGCGCGCGAGGTCCAGCGTCTGTTCGAGGATGCCAGCCGCGATTTCGAGAAGCGGGTCCGCGAGGCGGAGATGGACGTCACCCGCGAGATCTTTGCCGTCATCCAAGAGTACGGCAAGGATCAGGGCTACAGTGTGGTCCTGGAGCGTAGCACGGTGGTGTACGTGTCCAGTGCCGTGGATTTGACGGCCGAAATCGTCAAGCGGTTCGACGCGAAAGGGAAGTAAGCGGTGCGGCTCGGCGACCTTGCGGAACAGATCGGCTGCCGCCTCGAAGGCGACGGAAGCCAAGAGATTCGGCGGGTGCGCCCGCTGGAGTTCGCCGGCCCCGACGACCTCTCGTTCGTCACCGATGCGGCGGCGCTAGGGCGCGCCGCGGCGTCGCGCGCCGGCGCGCTGATCCTGCCGGAGAAGGCGCCCGCCGCCGACCGGCCCTGTCTCCGCACGCCCAACCCCTACCTGGCGTTTGCCCGCGCACTCGCCCTCCTGGAGCCGGTCCCCAGGCCCACGCCGGGTATCGATTCGTCGGCCGTCGTCCACCCGTCCGCGCGCGTGGACCCCTCGTCCAGCATCGGTCCGCTCTGCGTCATCGGGGCCCAGGCGGAGGTCGGACCCGACACTGTGCTCGACGCGCAGGTGTATGTGGGTGCGGATTGCCGGGTCGGGCGGGGCTGCCGTGTGTACCCGCAGGTCACCGTGCGGGAAGGCACCTGCATTGGCAACGGTGTCATCATTCACAGTGGGGCGGTGATCGGAGCTGACGGTTTCGGGTACGCCAAGGACGGCGCCCGCTACGTGAAAATTCCCCAGGTCGGCCGCGTGGTGATCGAAGACGAGGTCGAGATCGGCGCGAACACGACCATCGATCGAGCCACGATGGGCGAGACGCGCATCGGGCGCGGCAGCAAGATCGACAACCTAGTGCAACTCGCACATAACGTGCGGGTTGGTCCCGACAGCGTGATCCTGGCCCAAGTGGGGGTCGCAGGGAGCACGCAGATCGGGGCGCGCGTCACGCTTGCCGGTCAGGTCGGGATCGTGGACCATGTGCTGTTGGGCGACGATGTGATCGTGGGATCCCAGGCGGGCGTGACCAAAGACATCCCAGCGGGGAGTGTCGTCTTAGGGTCCCCGGCGGTGCCCCACCGGGAGTTCAAGCGTCAGCTGGCGGCGGCGGCCCGGCTGCCGGAATATGCGAAGGCGCTCCGCGCCATCGAGGCACGCCTTGCGGACCTGGAACGGCGCGCAGCGCACCCAGATGCCGATGCAGACGCCGCTGTGGGCACGTCCTGAGCGCGAGATTGCGCCTCCTGCACGAGGCGCCCTGCCGACTGCGCGACTGCGGTGAGTCGAGGATGCCATGGTTGACCTTGCCGACATTCAAGCCGTGTTGCCACACCGCTACCCGTTCCTGCTCGTGGACCGCATCCTCGAGATGGAATTGGGCAAACGGATTGTGGGGCTGAAGAACGTCACGGTCAACGAACCGTTCTTCGTTGGTCACTTTCCGGGCCATCCGGTCATGCCCGGCGTCCTGATCGTCGAGGCGATGGCCCAGGTCGGCGGATTTCTGCTGCTGCGCACCCTCAACGCCGACGGGCAGCAAAAACTGATGTACTTCACCGGGATCGACCGGGCGCGTTTCCGCAAACCCGTGCTGCCCGGGGATCAGCTGCGCATCGAGATCGAGTTTTTGCAGTTGAGGCGACAAGTCTGCCGGATGAAGGCGTCGGCAACCGTGGACGGAAAGCTTGTGACAGAAGCGGAGCTGTCCGCAGTTGTCGTTGATCGCGTTGCCGACGAGCGTCCCACCGCATCGGTTGTGTTGTAGGAGCGTCCGGTGCCGGTTCACCCCTCAGCGATTGTGGATCCTGGGGCACTCCTCGCCGCCGATGTGACGGTGGGCCCGTTTGCCGTGATCGGTCCTCAGGTGCGGATTGGGGCGCGCACGCGGATCGGGAGCCACACGGTCCTGGAGGGACGGACGGAGATCGGTGCCGATTGCCTGATCGGCTCTCATGTCGTGATCGGCGCACCCCCCCAGGACCTCAAGTACCGCGACGAGCCGACTCAGGTCGTGATCGAAGACGACGTCACGGTGCGCGAGTTCGCCTCGGTGCACCGTGCCAGCGTCGGCGGGCATGGCATCACGCGCGTAGGCCGGCAGGCCTATCTGATGGCGTACGTGCACGTCGCGCACGATTGCCAGATCGGGGAGCAGGTCGTGATGGCGAACCAGGCCTCGCTCGCCGGCCACGTCGAGATCGGCCCGCACGCGGTCATCGGCGGAATGACCGGGGTTCACCAGTTTGTGCGGATCGGTGCGTACGCCTTCGTCGGTGCATGCTCTGGCGTCCTGCAGGACATCCCGCCGTACGTAAAGGCGCAGGGTAACCGCGCCAAGCCGTTCGGCCTCAACGTCGTCGGGTTGCGCCGGCAGGGGTTTTCGGCCGAGGCCGTGCAGGCCCTCAAAGAGGCGTACCGTCTCATCTTCGAGTCCGACCGCAACACGTCCCAAGCGCTCGCTGAGTTGGAAGCAGGTGGGGCCCTCCCCGAGGTCCAGTCGTTCGTCGCGTTCATCAAGGCGTCCCACCGGGGGATCAGCAAGTAAGGCCATGCCGACCATCGGAATTCTTGCCGGAAACGGGCGGCTGCCCTTCGTAGCCGCATCCGAGGCGCGGGCGCAAGGCTACCGCGTGGTGGGCATCGGCTTGACCGGCGTGACCGACCCGGCGCTGGCCGCGGAGGTGGACGCCGTCCACTGGGTGAAGCTGGGGCAGCTTGGGGCGATCCTCGACGCCTGCCGCGCGGAGGACGTGACGGATCTAGTCCTCTTGGGGAAGGTCGAGATCACCAACCTGTTCTCCAACATCCGGCCGGATTTGCTGGCCGCGAAGGTGCTCTTCAAGGCGCGCGATCTTCGCGGCGACACGCTCCTGGAGGCCATCGTAGAGACGCTCGAGTGCGAGGGGTTGCGCGTCCTGGAGACTCCCCGCTTCCTCGGGCCGGTCCTCATCCAGCCCGGGGTGTTGACGCGGAGGGCGCCGTCGACCCAGGAGCGAAAGGACATTGCGCTGGGCCGGGACATCGGCCGACAGATCGCCGCCCTGCGCATCGGTCAAACCATCGTGCTGAAGAACGGGACCGTCCTGGCCGTCGAGTCGGTCGAGGGGACCGATGCCGCCATTCGCCGGGGCGGCGCGCTGGGCCGGGGCGGCGTGGTGGTGGTCAAGACCGGTCGGTCCGACCAGGATCTCCGGTTCGATCTGCCGACGATCGGGCCCGGCACGCTCGATGCCTTGCGGGAGGCGCAGGCGACGGCCTTGGCCGTGGATGCGGGACGCACGCTCCTGGTTGACCGTGAGGCGTTTCTGGAGGGCGCGAATGCATTGCGCCTCACGGTCGTCGCTGAGTAGGATCATGCGCAGCACCGGCGTTCCGGTGCGCGGGGGATGGCTGGATGGCGGTGCGGGTGGCGGTGATCGGAGTGGGGCATCTGGGCCAGCATCATGCCCGGATCTACGCTGAGCTGCCCGACGTGGAGCTGGTGGCCGTGGCGGACACGTCCGAGCCGCGCCGGGAAGAGATCGGCGGCCGGCTCGGCGTCCCCGCCGTGGCCGATTACCGCACCCTGCTGGGGGCGGTCGATGCGGTGAGCGTCGCCGTGCCGACCTTTGCCCATCATGACGTCGCGCTGGCATTTCTGGAGGCCGGCTGCGATGTCTTGGTCGAAAAGCCGATCACGGAAACCGTTGCGCACGCGGACGCCTTGGTGGGAGCAGCCGCGCGTCGCGGGCGCATCCTCCAGGTCGGGCACAGCGAGCGCTATAACGGCGCGGTCCAGGTGCTCAGCGATTATGTCCAGTCGCCGGGCTTCATCGAGGTCCACCGCATGGGCCCCTTCCCGGGGCGCGGCACGGACGTGGACGTCGTGCTCGATCTGATGATCCATGACATCGACATCGTCCTCACGCTCGTGAAGTCCCCGGTGATCTCTGTCAGCGCGGTCGGGGTGCCGGTCGTCTCCGACCTGGTGGACATCGCCAACGCGCGGATCGAGTTTGCGTCGGGGTGTGTGGCCAACATCACGGCCAGCCGGGTGACGGGGGAGCGGGTGCGCCGGATCCGCGTCTTCCAGCGGGACACCTATTTCGTGCTGGACTACGCCACTCAGGAGCTGAGCCTGTATCGTCAGACGAATGGGGAGGGACCGGGCACCGGCCGCCTGATCCGGATCGAGGTGCCAGTCGCTCGCGTCGAGCCGCTTCGGCAAGAGTTGAGCGACTTCGTGGAGAGCGTGCGCACCCGGCGTCCGCCCATGGTGTCCGGCGAGGCCGGCCGCGATGCTGTGACCGTGGCGGCCGAGATCATCTCACGGATCTAGCAGGCTGATGAAAAAGGCCGGACCCATCCTTCGGACGGGTGTCCCCGGCGGTGGCGCCACCCATCGGAATGGGTACCCGGCTCAGGACGCCTCGCGCCTCGCATCGCTTGCCGCCTTGCGCCAAGGCCTTTTTGATCAGCCTGTCCGGGAATGAGTCTTGACGCGCATTCAGGGGGAATGGTGGCAGAGCGCGGGGCAGACATCCTGCTGGTCGCGGGCGAGGCCTCCGGGGATCTCCATGGGGCGCGCCTCGCGGCGGCCCTTAAGCAGTTGACCCCCGGTCTTCGGCTGGCCGGCATGGGTGGCCCGCGCATGCGGGATGCCGGTGTCGAGATTGTGGCCGATGCCGGCCAGACGGCAGTGGTTGGGCTGACCGAGTTGTGGGAAAAGCGGCGCGCGCTGCGCGCGGCGCTTCGCACGGTGCGACACGTGCTTGCGACCCGTCCGCCCCAGTTGCTCGTGTGCATCGATTTTCCGGATTTCAACCTGCTGATCGCCCGCACGGCCCATCGGCGCCAGATTCCCGTCTGCTATTTTATCAGCCCCCAAGTGTGGGCGTGGCGGTCGGGTCGGATCCGCACGATCCGGCGGCTCGTGGCGAAGATGCTCGTCCTTTTTCCATTTGAGGAACGGCTATACCGCGCGGCCGGTGTGAATGTCACGTTTGTCGGCCATCCGCTGCTGGACGCGCTCGCAGGAGTCCCTGCGCGGCCAGTCTGCCGCGAGCGGCTGGGGATCGCGCCCGATGCCCGAGTGGTCGGGCTATTGCCGGGCAGCCGCGCGGCGGAAATGCACCGGCACCTTCCAGTGCTGCTCGACGCCGCCCGGCAAATCCGAACCACCCTACCGGACACGGAGGTCGTCATCGGGCTGCATGAGGGCGCGGACCGCGCCCCTGTCGCAAAAGCGGTCGCGGATTCGGGTCTTCCCACCCGCATCATCCAGGGGCAGACGGCTGCAGTGATCCGGACGGCAGATTTCCTGTTGGCCGTTTCCGGTACGGTGACGCTGGAGGCGGCGATTCTCGGTACCCCTATGCTGATCACCTACCGCCTGGGCACGCTGACGTACTGGCTCGCCCGGTTGCTCATTCACGTGCCGTTCGTCGGGCTGCCCAATATTGTGGCCGAGCGCGCCATCGTCCCGGAGTTGATCCAGGGTGCCGCCACCCCCGCGGCCCTGGCGAAGACCGCGCTCGGATACCTTACGGCGCCCCCGCGGTTGGCCGCCATGCGCGAGGACTTGGCCGAGGTAGGCCGGCGGCTCGGTGCGCCCGGCGCGTCGGAGCGGGCCGCGCGCGAGGTCTTGGCGATGCTAGCCGCCGGCCCTGCACCCGGGGTCCCTTGATGCGCGTGCTCCGCGATGCCCGGATCAGCCTGGCGCTGATACCGCCGTTGGCGAGTCTCGCGATGCGGGTCGGCGCCCGCACATTGCGCCGGGCCGATTACGGGCGCCAGCACCCCGAGGGGTGCTGGAAGAAGGGCGAGCGGATTATCGTCGCGTTCTGGCACGGACGTCTGCTCCTGATGCCCTTTGTCTATCCGGGCGCGCCCGCCGCCATCCTGATCAGTCAGCACCGCGATGGCGAGTACATCACCCGCATTGCCGAGCGGATCGGATTCGCGGTGGAGCGCGGGTCGGCTACGCGCGGCGGCGCGCGCGCCTTTCGGCAGCTGGTCCAGCGGCTCAAGTCGGGATGGAACGTCGTGGTCACGCCTGACGGGCCCAAGGGGCCGTCAGGCCGCGTCAAGTCGGGGGTGATCGAACTCTCGCGGCTGTCCGGCTTGCCGATCCTGCCGGTGGCATTCTCGGCTTGGCCGCGGATCCAGCTGGCCAGCTGGGATCGTTTCATCATCCCGTATCCGTTCGCGCGCGGTGTGTACGTCTGGGGGCCGCCCCTGTACGTCCCGCCCGAATTGACCAAAGCCGATGCAGAGGCCTTCCAAAGTGAATTGGCCGTGCGCTTGGATCAGGTGACCGTTGAGGCCGACCGGCGGGCGCAGGGCTGCTGGGAAGGTGCGGCCGAATGAATATCGCATACAGTGTGGCACTGGCGATGTTCTATCTCGGCTTGGCGCCCGTCGTCGGGTGGCAGATGCTCCGGCGGGGAAAATACCGGCGGGGCATCGGCGAGCGCCTGGGAGCCTTTCCCCGATGGGACGGGCCGGCGCCGCTCTGGCTCCACGCGGTCTCGGTCGGGGAAGCGATGGCTGCCGCGCCGTTGGTTCGGCTGTTAAGGACCCGGCGGCCGGACCTGCCGCTGCTGATCTCGACCACCACCGAAACCGGTCGGGCCGTCGCGGAGCAGCGGCTCGGCGCGGACCGCTACCTGTTCTTTCCCCTCGATTTCGGGTGGGCGGTCCGGCGTGCGCTGGACCGGACCCGCCCCCGCGCGGTCCTGTTGACCGAGACCGAGTTGTGGCCCAACTTCCTCGCCGCCTGCGCGCGCCGCAACATCCCAGTGATCGTCGTCAACGGCCGGATTTCACCCCGCTCCTTCCCACGCTATCGCCTAATCCGCGGCTGGTTCGGCCATGTGTTAAAAAACGTGCGACTCTTCTGCATGCAAAGCGACGAAGATGCCGAGCGCGTGAAGGCTCTGGGCACGCCGCCCGAGCGTATCCGGGTGACCGGAAACATGAAATACGATCTCCCCGATCAGCCGGTCGCGGTGGAGGAGGTGCGGACCAGCCTCGGCCTCGAGGCGGCTCAGCGCCTGCTCATCGCGGGGAGTACGCATCCCAGTGAAGAGGAGGCGGTGCTCAGCGCGTTTCAGGGTATAGTGCCCGGGCGTCGCCTGGTCCTCTTGATTGCGCCGCGCCATCCCGAGCGGCTTGACGAGGTGGAGCGGATGGTGCGACGGGCCGGCCTGCCGTGCATCCGGCGGACGCAGGCGGGGCCCCCCTGTCCCGACGGCGGCGTCCTGCTCTTGGATACGATGGGTGAATTGTCCCGGCTGTACGCGGCAGCCGAGATCGTGTTCATCGGCGGCAGCCTGATTCCCCATGGTGGACAGAACATCCTCGAGCCGGCGGCGTATGGCCGCCCCGTAGTCCACGGCCCATTCATGGGAAACTTCGCCGAGATCCGCGAGCGATTTGCCCAAGCAGGCGCCGCCCGCGAGGTCACCGATGCCGCCGGCCTCCAGCAGGCATTTACCGAACTCTTGAACCAGCCCACGCTGCGTGAGCGGATGGGAGAGGCTGGTCGGGCAATCGTGCTGTCCCAACGTGGGGCGACCGCCCGCACGGCCGACCTCGTCGAGACCCTGCTGTGAGCTGGCGCGATCGCATCGGCGCCCGCATCCTCCGGGCTGGCCGCAC
>DATJQT010000053.1:0-7022 GCA_035505475.1 Vulcanimicrobiaceae bacterium | reverse complement strand
TGCCCAAGAACCCAAAGTACAGGAGGCAGAGCGCACCGATGAGGAGGCCGCCCCACAGCCACACATTGCGCTCGCCCGGACAGGTATCGCCTCGACCCACGAAGACCCCCTCACGTGGTCAGGAACGCGACAGCATCGCGGGAGTTGCCGGCATTGTCAAGCAGAAGGCGAACAGACGGCCGCCCCGTCCGATCGTCGAACGGGGCGGCCCACAGCGAGGAGGAGGGAGGCGGCTAGATGTCGTAATAGAGGACGAACTCGTACGGGTGCGGACGGAGCCGGACCGGGTCCACCTCCCGCTTCCGCTTGTAGTCGATCCAGGTTTCGACAGCGTCGGAGGTGAACACGTCGCCTTTCAGCAGGAACTCGTGATCGTTCTCGAGAGCCGTGAGCGCCGCGTCCAGCGATCCGGGAACCGACGGCACCCCCTTCAACTCTTCCGGTCCCAACTCGTAGATGTCCTTGTCGAGCGGCTGGCCGGGATCGATCTTGTTCTGCACCCCATCCAGACCGGCCATCAGCATCGCCGAGAACGCCAGGTAGCCGTTGGAACTGCAGTCCGGGAACCGGACCTCAACGCGCTTGGCCTTCGGGCTGGGCGAATACATCGGGATCCGTATGGCGGCGCTGCGGTTCCGGCTGGAGTACGCCAGGTTGACCGGCGCCTCGTAGCCCGGCACCAGCCGCTTGTAGGAGTTTGTCGTGGGTGCGACCAGGGCACAGAGGGCGTCGGCATGCTTGAGGATGCCGCCGATGTACCAGAGCGCCAGATCGGACAATCCTGCGTAGCCGTTCCCGGCGAAGAGCGGCTGCCCGCCCTTCCAGAGACTCTGATGCACGTGCATCCCGGTGCCATTGTCGCCGAAGATGGGCTTCGGCATCAACGTAACTGTCTTGCCGTGCTTGCGGGCCACATTCTTGATAATGTACTTGTACCACATCAGGCTATCGGCGATCTTGGTCACTGTGTTGAAGCGCATGTCGATCTCGGCCTGGCCGGCGGTCGCCACCTCATGGTGCTGCGCCTCGACGCGGATGCCGACCTGTTCCATGACCAGCACCATCTCCGAGCGGATATCTGCCATGCTGTCCGTCGGCGGCACCGGGAAGTAGCCTTCCTTGTAGCGCGCCTTGTAGCCCAGGTTCGGCCCTTCCGCGCGGCCTGTGTTCCACTGCCCTTCAACCGAGTCGATGAAGTAGTAGCTGCAATTCTGCTGGGAGTCGTAGCGAATATCATCGAAAATGAAAAATTCCGCCTCGGGCCCGAAGTAGGCCGTGTCCGCAATGCCGGTAGATTTCAGGTAGGCTTCGGCTTTCTGGGCGATGTTGCGCGGGTCGCGCGTGTACTTCTCTTTCGTGATCGGGTCCAGGATGTTGCAGATCAGGCTCAACGTGGGCGCGGCGGTGAACGGGTCCATGACCGCGGAGCCAGCGTCGGGCACGACCAGCATGTCGCTGGCGTGAATCGCCTGCCAGCCGCGGATCGAGCTGCCGTCGAACCCGAAGCCTTCCTCAAATGAACTCTCTTCGAGATTGACGATCGGAACCGTGAAGTGCTGCCACATGCCGGGATAATCCATGAATTTGAGATCCACGAACTTGGCGCCCTGCTCCTTCGAGAACTTCATGACATCCTTCGGGGTCATACACCGTCCTCCTCGTATGACTGCTGCATGGCCACTCCGCCGGGCCCCAATGCTCGGGGAGCTAAATTGCGGCTGCGCCTCGTTCGCCGGTCCGGATGCGGATCACTTCCTCGCAGGGGAGGATAAAGATTTTCCCGTCGCCGATCCGTCCCGTTTTGGCCGAGGCCTGGATGGTCTCGACGACCTGCGAACATTTCTCGTCGGGGACCACGATCTCGATCTTCACTTTGGGCAGGAAATCGATCGTGTACTCCGCCCCGCGGTAAAGCTCGGTGTGCCCTTTCTGTCGGCCGAACCCTTTGACTTCGCTCACCGTGATCCCTTGAATGCCGACTTCAGCGAGTGCGTTCTTCACTTCGTCGAGCTTGAATGGCTTGATGATCGCTTCGATTTTTTTCATCCCGTCCTCCGCCACGAACTCTGTGGTAAAAGTTGAGCAATCACTATGCCAACGGGCACTGCGAACAGGCTGCGATACGTGGCCCATCCAACTCTCGTTCTGGCGCGGATTCCGCGCCACGTCCGGTCGCGGTGTCCCTATGGGGAGTTCAGCGCTCTGCCTGATCGCTGAGCAGCCGTCGGACCGCGTGCCGCATTTTTCGCCACTACGCCTGGCCGAGCAGTTCCCCGATCTTGGTCTTGAGCTCCCGTAAATCGGCCGACTTGGTCAGATAGGCGTCACTCGCCCAGGTCCCGAAATCGCTCTTGAAATCTCCGTAGGCGCTGCAGATGATGATCGGCAGATCGCGGTGCGCGATGCGCACCCGCCGGAGCAGTTCGATTCCGTCCATCCCCGGCATCCTGATATCGATAGTCATCAGGTCGGGCCGTCGGCGCTCCACGCACTCGAGCGCTTGCTTGCCATCCCCGGCCACCTCAACCTCGTACCCCGCATCCTGCAACTCTTCTTGATAGAGCAACCGGATCGCTTCCTCGTCGTCTACCACCAGAATGCGTTTCATACGGCCTCCTCGGACTTGGGGGCATTGCCTCAGCAGTTAACTTGCCGTGGCAACCCGCGATTCGGTCACCGGGAACCACAGCCGGAACGTGGCGCCCTCACCCGGCCGGTTGTCGAGCTCGATCTGCCCGCCGTGCGCCAGCGCGATGCGGCGTACGAGCGCCAGGCCAAGCCCGGTGCCGGTTTCTTTGGTCGTGTAAAACGCGTCGAACACGGCGCTCGCGATGTCGGCCGGAATGCCGCCGCCGGTGTCCCCCACGCTCAGCACCACCCAGAGCGGCTGCGGGGTGTCCGGGCGGAGCGGCTCGCTACTTCCCGATCGGCCGGGCTCGCCCCGGCGCTCGGTCGAGGCCAGCGAGAGTGTCCCCCCACGCGGCATCGCTTCGAGTGCATTCGCCACCAGATTGACGATCGCCTGCTTGACCTGGCCTCGGTCCAAGCGGAGGGTCGGCAAGGGTTCCATCAGGTCCAGGCGCAGGTGCACCCCCTGTGATGCGAGCTTCTCGGCGAACAACACCAGGCAGTCCTGGAGAATGAGGTGGAGATCGGAGTCCTCGAGCGTCAAGTGGCTCTCGCGGGACAAGCCCCGAACATCGCGCGCGATCCGCTCCAGCCGATCCACCTCCCGGGCGATGATCTGTGCGTACTGCCCTTCCGGCTCGCGCGGCCCCAGGCGTTGCACCAGCCGCCGCGCGAAGCCGCCGATTGCGACCAGCGGATTCCGGATTTCGTGGACCACGTGGGCCGCCATCTCGCCGAGCGCCGCGAGCCGCTCTTGCTGTAGGAGCTGATGATGCGAGCGTTGCAGATCGCGGTTAGCCTGCTCGAGCCAGGTGAGCACCTGCGCGTTCTCGATCGCCAAACCGGCGTGCGTGGCGAAGACGGACAGGAACTCCAGATCTTCGTCGCCGATCGGAATGCCGTTGAACTTGTTGTCCACGACCAGGACGCCCACCACCTTGCCTTTAGCGGAGAGCGGCACGCAGGCGAATTCGTCGACGTCGAGCCGGCCCTCGTGCGCGGGGTGGACGGGAACGTCGCCGCCCCGCCGCACCCGAAACGGACGGGCTTCGCGCACGGTTCGGACGAAGAGGCTGGTTCCGTCGGCCAACGGAATCCGGAAGCTACGCGCCAGCTGATCAAATAGCGCATTGGCCGGCAGCGGGTTTGCGGCCCGCTCAGCCACGATTTCGCGCAGTGGCCGGCTTTGCCGAGTCAAGTCGTCCCAGATCACGGCGGCCTCTTCGCCAGAAGCAGGCCCCACCCCCATCCGCCCACGCAAGACCTGGCGCGCGTCATCCACCAGCAAGAGCAGGGCCCGGTTGAAACCGAGTCCGCCGCCGTACGTCACCCCCGTCAAGATCACCCGCAGCAGCGCGTCGAGCTGCATCGTGCCCTGCATGGCGGAGCCGATCTCGTTCAGTACGGAGATCTTCCGGAGGCGCAGCAATTCCTCCGTCGCCAGCCGCTCGCGATCGCGAAACAGCCGCGCATTCTCGATGGCGATCGCCACGTGCTGCGCGAATGAGGTCAGCACCTCGAGTTCGTCGGGATGGAACGCGCGGCGACTGCGCCGGCCCACCGAGAGCACCGCCAACGCGCGCTCGCCCACGCACACCGGCACCATGGCCACGGTCTGCAGACCCACCTGCGCGGCCCACTCCCGCTCGGCAAACCCTGGTTCGCGGGCCGCATCGACCAGGACCGCAATCTCTTGACGGCTGAAAACCCGCCCGGTGATCCCCTCGCCCGGCGCGATGCTCTGCCGCGGGCTGGCGAGCAGGTCGGGGTCCCCAGCGCTGACCTGGACGGTCAACAGCCCGGTCGTCTCCTGCAACAGCCAGAGCCGTGCCACAGCCAGATCGAGCAAGTCAACTGCCGCTTTGACCGCAAAATCGAAGACCTGTCGCAGGTCGAGGGCCGCCGCGATCGTGCGGCTCAACTCGCCGAGCGCGCGGAGCCGGGCCGCACGGATCCCCGCCTCCGCGTACAACCGGGCGTTCTCGATCGCAATCGCCGCCTGCGTTGCCAGCATCTCGAGCAGGTGCAGATCGTCGCCCGTGAACCGCTTGCCCGGTTGGGTGGTGTGCGAGTGAAGCACCCCCAGCAGGCGATTGCCGAACAGCACGGGCGTGGTGATCGTCGCGACGACGTCCGGGAACTCGGGCAAGGCATAGGGGGACGCCTGGTAATCGTCGAGCACCATGGACCGGCGCGTCCGGGCGACCGCGACGTTGATGCCCCGCTCGGCGCTATACGCGTAGCGCCGCACGCGGTCCGCCTCGGGTCCCAAGGCCGCGCCATAAACCAAGCGTTCCTGGGGGGCATCCCACAGAAGGATCTGGGTGTACTGGCTGCGGAGCAAACGCATGGCGCCAGCAACAATCGCCTCGAGGACGGCCGGTAGCTCGAGCCGCCCAGTGATCGCTTCTCCCACCTCGCGCAGGGCGCCCAGCTCGGCCGCGCGGGCTGCCGCTTCGCGGAACAAGCGGGCGTTCTCGATGGCAATCCCGGCCTCGGTGGCCAGCGTGGCCAGCAGTGTGACGTCTTCCTCGTCGAAGCCGACACCCCGCTCGCGGTCGAACAGGCACAAGGTCCCCAGGAACGATCCGTGCTGGAGCAGGGGCGCCGCGACCGCCGCCGCCGGCCGCGCCGGTGCCGCGGCCGCCAGCTGCGGCTCGCTCCGCAGGTCGGGAACCAAGACGGGGACCATTTCGCGGCGGGTCATGGCGGAGAGGAGCGGCTCGACGGCAGAAAAGTCGTCCGCGCCCTCAACGACGAATACGAACCGCTGGCCGTCGTGCTCGTCATCGGCCAGCCGCAACACTGCGCTGCGCGCGTGCAGGGCGTTGGCGCTGAGGCGGGGGATCATGGCGAGGATCTGCTGCAGCTCGAGTGGCGAGCCGAACGGCGAAGCCGTCAGATGACGCCGGACGAGGTCCTGCGGCGAGAGGGGATCCATGTCGGTCATGGCACGTCCCGCCCGCGGGCTCTGTCCCCGAGATCAGTGATCCCGAGCCGGTCGTGACGAAGTTCCGTCACACCTTCACGTCCCGCAGATACCTGGCCGCATCCTCGGGGGGGGTGGGGTTGATGTAGAAGCCGCTGCCCCATTCAAAGCCGGCCACGTGGGTGAGCTTGGGCATCAATTCGAGATGCCAATGGTAATAGCGTCCGTCCGTTTCACGCAGGGGACCGCTGTGGATAATGAGATTGTACGGCGGATTCATGAGCACCTTTTCGATGCGCAAGAAGAGGTCGCGGACCAGCTTGGCGAGATTGACGTACTCGTGCTTCTGGGCGTCTTCGAACAGGGCGTTGTGGACCTTGGGCAGGATCCAGGTTTCGAAAGGAAAGCGCGAAGCATACGGGGCCGCCGCCACGAAATCTTTATTTTCGCTGATGATCCGCACGCCTTGATTCATCTCTTGCCGGACGATGTCGCAGAACACGCAGCGCTCTTTGTATTCGTAGTACTCTTTCGCCCCATCCAGCTCCTCGCGGACCCGCTTCGGAATGATCGGGGTCGCGATCAGCTGCGAGTGCGGATGCTCCAGCGAAGCGCCCGCCGCGCGCCCTGCGTTCTTGAATAGCAAAATGTATCGGAAGCGTTGATCCTTCTTGAGATCCAAGACGCGGTCGTGAAAGGCCCAGAACAGATCTTCGAGCCGCTGCTCGCTCATGCTGGCGAGAGTGTCTGCGTGCTCCGGGGTCTCGATGATGACCTCGTGGGCCCCGATGCCGTTCATTTTATCGTACATCCCGTCGCCTTGCCGGTTCAGCTCTCCTTCGATCTGGAGGGCGGGGAATTTGTTGGGCACCACCCGCAAATTCCAGCCGCGGTCGTTGGCCGGGCCGCCGTTCGGGCGATATGCGAGGACCTCCGGCGGGGTCTTGCTCTCGTTGCCGGGGCAGAACGGGCAAAACCCGACCCGCTCTTTTTCGGGCTCGGTGCCAAAATCCGACGGCCGCTTGCCGCGTTCCGTCGAGATGATGACCCAGCGGGATGTGACAGGATCTTTCCGGAGTTCAGGCATACCGACACTCCTCTCGGGGCATGATCTTCAATGCGCTCGAAGCCTAGATGAGCACAGGAGGAAAGTCAAGGCAGTCGGGTGAGGCAGGACGGGCGGCACCTGCGGCTCGTAGCGGCCAGTGCGCCAGGCTGGAAGCTCATCAGGACAGCGCGTGACATCAACGACAGAGACTTCCTGATCCCCGCCTCAGCGCACGGTAAACCCGCCGTATAGGCGATTGCTGACGTTGCCTTTCACGCTGACGACATAGACTTCGAGATAGCGGTACCCGGCGGTCGCCCACTTCAGGTCGAGGTCTGCCGTCCCTGCCACGATGCCGTTGTACTGCTTCAGGCTGATCTGGATGGCGCGCAAAGCCGTAAAGAACTGGAACTGCGA
>DATJQT010000052.1:0-20871 GCA_035505475.1 Vulcanimicrobiaceae bacterium | reverse complement strand
GCCGAACGATGACCTCCCCGCCGAATCCCCCCTGGAAGTTCTGTTCGGCGGAAAGGAACAGCGGCCCAATGATCTGGTACTCAACCCGAATCAACCGCGTGGTCGGCCCCGAAATGGTCTGCGCATAGAGGACGCGAATGTCCTCGGTGACCTGCTTACCGACCTGCACCACCTGCTGATTGCCAGTAAGCTTTTGCAGGGACACGTCGGGTGTCCAGCTCGTGCCGACCGCCTCCCCGAACAGGTCTTCCGCCACCATGCGGCCCACCGCACCGGCCAGCGCGCCGCCGGCTTGACCGGCTGCCTCGCCTGTGGTGCCCAGCGCGAAAAGGAGCAACAGCTTGTCCTGCGCCAGCGGCGGGGAGGAGGACAGGTGGACGCTCAATTCATCGAGGCGGCCGGCCAGCCGCAGCATGACGTCGTAGTTCTGGACCGTGGCCCGCGCGCTGACGTCAATGAGGGGCTCGATTCCCCGGGGATCGATGAAGCGCACGGCGGCGGACTGTACCGTCCAGCGCTGTCCGCCAAACTCGATCCGCCCGCCTTCTTCGCCTTGGACCGTGCCGAGCAGGACGGGAGCGGCGGTCGTTCCCTCCAGGCTCAACCGACCGCCGACGGAAAGGCGGGCTATGTTCAAGCTGACCCGCAGGTTGTTGTCGAGGAAGAGCAGGACGCGGAGCGGGATCGCGGCTTTGGACTCGACTTTGCCGGGCGTCCTGCTCAACAGGAGCGAGACGAGCGAAAACTTCCCGCTGATGACGCCGCGGACCAGGTGCGCCTCGCCGCGCAGGATGGGCGTGGTGCCGCGGCCGAGGAGTTCGAGATTGACGTTCCAGGTCGTCTGCATGCCTTCGGTCGGCGTGATCGACACGTTTTGGCCTTGCAGCGTGAAGCGGTAGGCGCCGAGCTGGGTGCCTTGTAGCGTGAGCGTGCCGGCGGCCTGCACGCGTCCCCGACCGAGGGTGGCCGTCGCCTCGACCAGACGCATGCCTTCGGGCGCCATCACGATCCGCGCCTCGATGTCGCGGAGCGTCTCTGGACGGTCGCGGAATTGGAGGAGGCCGTTGCGAACCGTCGCTTCCCCGTTCAGCCGCGGCGCGTCGGTCGTCCCCGTCACGCGCGCCGTCAGTGCGATGAGGCCGCTCGCCTCGCGGATCTCGGGAACCCATATAGGGAGAATGGCCAGCGGAACACCGCCGTTCACCTCGATGTCCACGTGGCCGTGCGGCTCGGCTCGGCCCTTGGCCGTGAACCGGCCCAAGCGGCTTGCCAGTTCAATGTGCTCGAGCAGTAGGGCTGCCCCATCCCAGCGGAGGATTAGTGGGCTCGGATTCGTCCATTCTTCCTCGCCCAGAATGATCCGTGCCGGATCGAGCGTGATCGTGCCGGTGGAGTTCGTGGGCTGAGTCACTGGAACGTCGAATACGAGGCGCGCGGTCAAGACTCCATCAACGGGAACGTCGATCGGTTCACCGAGGGCCCGAAGCAGCGGCCCGAGCGCCCAGTGCTTGGCCTCGGCGGTGATCCGGATGGGAGCCGCACCGCTGATCGGACCCTGCGCGTCGGCCGTGAGGCGGGCCTCTGGAAACGCCAGATGTGCCTGCACCTGATTGGCCCGGACATTCGCCTGGATGGAGCCGGCGCCAAAGCGAAAGTCGCGAGCAACCACGTCCTGGAGATGGGCGGACCCCGAGCCATCCCAGGCGCCGGAGCGATAGTTCACTTCGACATGCACGGCCCCGGTGCCGCGCAACCCGACACTGGTGGGGAGGTTCGGAACGCGGGTGAAGTCGAGGCCTGCGACGTCGAGCGTCGCCTGGCCGGTGCGGTTCCAGTCCCAACTGCCGGCCCCGTGCAGCGACGCGCCGAGCACTTGGGCCTGAATACTCGGCAGCTCGATCCCATGCGCATTCAGGGTAAAGCGGGCGGCGAGTTGCTGCACGCTGGGCTGGTCGAGCGGCGTGACCCGGCCGGCTTGCACCGTTCCGGTCGCGCGCCAGCTTGCCAGGGTTCCCTCGATGCGTCCCGTGACGGAGAAGGGCCCGGTACCCTGGCCGGCCGGCGGCAGCCACTGCGCGAGGTCCTCCCAGCGGATGGTCGGAGCGGAGACGTCCGCTCGTACGGTGATCCGATCGCGGTAGTGCTGACCCAACTCGCCGACGGGCCCGGTCCAGCTGATCGCACCTGCAGCAGTCGCCTGACTATGCTTGAGTTGCGCACTCAGCGACTCTACGCGGACGGTCTGGCCACTCAGGACCAGCGTCGAGGCCACATGGTCGAGAGCGACTGCATCGATCGTGAGTGTGGGGACTTCGATGCGCGCCGTGGCTCCCGGCGCCTCCCAGGAACCTTGGACCTCTCCAACGACCCGCGTGCGGCCGGCAACGTGCGACAGATTCAGCAGCGGGCCCAAGGTCGCAAGTTCGGCCTCGAGTCGTACATGCATGCCGAGCGGCCCGGTCGAGGCGAGCGGACCCGTCACCTCGACCTGCAAGCCTGGCCAATCGCCGAGTCCCTGTGTGATCTGCAGTGTGCCCCGCTGCAGGCGACCTGCGGCCTGCAGAGTTCCCAGACCCAGCTTCGACCAGTCGCCGGGCGGCATGAACTGGCGGGCGGAGAGGCGGAGATCGCCTTCCAGGCTCTGCCAGTGGCGGGGATCGCCGTCCAACGTTGCCTGGAGGTCTACCTCTCCGGTGCCGAGCGGCTGCGGTAGGACGACCGCGAGCCGCACGACTGCTGCCCCCATCAGGTTCGCCTCGAAGCGGGAGCGCTCCAGGTGGGCGGGGACGACTGTCGCTTTCCCCTTCAAGCTGCCGCCGAAGACCTGTGCGCTCAGATCGGAAACGTCAAGGGTCCCCGCAGTCCAGCGGACGCGGGCATCGAGCCGTTGCGCGTCAACCGGTCCGGCGACGAACCTGGGCGCCGTAATGCGCCCGGCGGCTTCGAGCGCAGCCGGAGGGCCTTGCAATGTGCCCTCCAGATGCGCGAGGCCAGTCAGCGGCAGGGGGGATTGGGCGATCTTCGCCGCCGCGGCGATATCGAGGTCGCCGCTGACATTGAGCGCGAGCAGAGTGTGGCCAAACGGATGCTTCATGTCGCCACCAGCGGTCAACCGATGCCCCATCCAGCGCGCGAACACAGACCGAATCGTCAGCAACTCCTGCCCGAGCCAGCCCGATCCCGTGACATCCGTCACGACCACACGCCTGCCCGCGTGTTCGACGGCGACCGAGCCCACATTCACGGTGGTGTCGAGGCCTCGCCGCAGTGGGTGAGCCGATCCTTCCAGGCCGCCCACCGTGACCTGCACATCTTCGCGCGGGTCGCGGAAGGTGCCTGAGCCGGCGTGCACGCGCACGGAGCCGACTTCCACCTCGATCGGGCCAAGTCGGAAAGAATCGGGAATCTCGAAACGGACTGGCTTCTTAGGCTTTGGAGTGGCCAGTAGGTCGAAGTGAACGTCGCTGAGTTCGCCGGAAACAACCAGGCGCCGTTTCCACACGCTCGTGATACTGACCTGGATCTCGGTCTTGCCGACACGGAAGGCGGGGTCCGGCCCACCGTCTTCATCGGGACCGACGGCGACATTCCGGAGCGTGATCCGACCGAGCCAGGGGCGCAAGCTGACGCGCTCGATCTGTACCGGCCGGTCGAGGGCGCCGGTGAGGGCTTGTTGCAGGCCTTCCCGGGTTAGGACGGGGGCATACGAGCGAATGACGAGGGAGAGGGCGAAAAAGAACCCCGCCAGCGACAGGATCGCCAGGAACGCCCAACTCAACCAACGGATGGCGCGTGTGGGCATAAGTCTCTTGCTTGGATAAGGGCAGGCATTCGGTCCCTTGAATTTAGGCGCATTATAGCGGCGTTGTGCCGCTTTCGTCACGCATTCCCATCACCGGCCGTTCCGAGTTTCCCTTGTCCGCCGCCGGGTCGGACTGTATGGTATCCCCGGAATCGTTCGATCTCACCAGGAGGGTCCCATGCCTGAAAGCTCGCTCGTTGACCGCTCAATCAACACGATCCGCATGCTGGCCGTGGATGGCGTCCAGCAGGCGAAATCGGGCCACCCGGGGCTGCCCATGGGGGCCGCCGCGATGGCGTACGTGCTCTGGACGCGGTTACTTCGCCATAACCCAGCGGACCCAAAATGGCCGGATCGGGATCGGTTCGTGCTGTCGGCCGGACACGGCTCGATGTTGCTCTATGCTTTGCTGCATCTGACGGGCTACGACCTCAGCCTGGAGGAACTCAAGCGTTTCCGCCAGTTGGGCAGCAAGACGCCCGGCCATCCGGAGTGCGGCCACACGCCGGGAGTAGAGGCCACGACCGGGCCGCTCGGGCAGGGCGTCGCCATGGGCGTGGGCATGGCGATCGCCGAGCGCTGGCTCGCCGCCACGTTCAACCGCCCCGATCACCCCATCGTGGATCACGCCATCTATGGGATCGTCAGCGACGGCGATCTGATGGAAGGCATCTCTTCCGAAGCCGCGTCACTGGCCGGGCATCTGCGGTTGGGCAAGCTGATCTACCTCTACGACGACAATCACATCTCGATTGATGGTCAGACGGGGCTGGCGTTCACCGAGGATGTCGGCAAGCGCTTTGAAGGCTTCCACTGGCACGTGCAGCGGGTTGCCGACGGGAACGACCTGGCGGCGGTCGAGGCGGCGATCCACGCCGCCCGACGCGAGGCCGATCGCCCCTCGCTGATCATGTGTAGCACCCACATTGGCTACGGCAGCCCGCACAAGCAAGACACCAGCAAAGCGCACGGCGAGCCGCTGGGTGAGGATGAAGTCCGACTCACCAAACAGCACCTCGGCTGGCCGGAGTCGCCGGCCTTCCTGGTGCCCGACGACGTCCGAGCGGAGTTTCGGAAGGCGCTGGAGCGGGGCAAGGTCCTGCAATCGGAATGGAAGGGGCGGTTCGAGCGTTATCGCCAAGCCTATCCCGCGGAGGCCGCCCGCTGGCAGGAGTTCCAGGCCGGCACGCTCCCGGCGGGTTGGGAAGAGGCGCTCCCGACATTCAAGGCCGAGGATCCCGCGATCGCGACGCGCGCCGCATCAGGCAAGGTGCTGCATGCGATCTATCCAAAGGTGCTTAACCTGATCGGCGGTTCGGCCGACCTGGCGCCTTCCAACAACACCTACGTGCCGGGCGCGGGGGAGTTCCAAGCCGGGTCGCCGGGCGGGCGGAATTTCCACTTCGGCGTGCGCGAGCACGCCATGGCGGCGGTGGGCAACGGCATGGCCCTGCACGGGGGCGTGCGGCCGTATGTGGCGACGTTCCTGATCTTCTCCGATTACATGCGCCCCGCGATTCGCCTGGCGGCTCTGATGCAGACCCATCTGACGTTCGTGTTCACGCACGACAGCATCGGGCTGGGCGAGGACGGGCCGACGCACCAGCCGATCGAGCACCTGATGTCCTTGCGGGCCATTCCCGGGCTCCGGGTGATCCGACCGGCGGATGCGGTGGAAACCGTGGAAGCCTGGAAGGTGGCGCTGACCGAGAAGGGGCCGACCTGTTTGATTCTCACCCGACAGAATCTGCCGATCCTGAGCCGGACCGGGGCGGAGGCGAACACCGGTGTTGTCCGCGGTGCGTACATCCTGGCAGACGCGCCGGACAGCCGGCCCGAGGCCCTGCTTCTCGCCACAGGCTCCGAGGTCGCCCTCGCCGTCGCGGCCAGAACCGAACTCGAAAAGCGCGGGGTCGCCGCGCGCGTGGTGAGCATGCCCTGCTGGGAGTTGTTCGAGGCTCAACCGGAGGCCTACCGCACGCATGTGCTTCCGCCCACGATCCGTGCCCGCGTGGCCGTGGAGGCGGGGAGCCCACTGGGCTGGTACAAGTACGTGGGGATGGATGGCGCGATCCTGGGCATCACCCGGTTCGGCGCGTCTGCCCCGGCCAAGGTGTTGTTCGAGCAGTTCGGCTTCACACCGCAGCACATTGTCGAGGAGACGCTGCGACTCTTCGGACGCTGAGTAATAAACAACAATATCGCTTTTTAACGTGCGGCGAAAGGGAGACCAGTGAATCCAAAGCAGGCGGTCGCGGAGTACGGGGCGGGGCTGGTGCGCTCGGGGATGGTGCTGGGGCTCGGAAGTGGAAGCACGGCGACGCTCATGGTGCAGGCGATCGGCGAGAAGCTTCGGGCCGGCACACTGCGTGACGTGATCGGGGTGCCGTCCTCCAGTGCGATTGCCGCGGTGGCCACCGCGGCGGGCGTTCCCTTGACGACTCTCGATGCGCATCCCGTGCTGGACCTCGATCTCGACGGAGCGGACGAGGTGGACCCGCATCTCAACCTGATTAAGGGGCTCGGCGGGGCGCTCCTGTGGGAAAAGATCGTGGCCACGGCCGCGCGCGAACTGGTGATCCTGGTGGACGATTCCAAGCTGGTGCCGATCTTAGGGAGCAAGGCGCCGCTTCCCGTCGAGGTTGTCCCGTTCGGGTGGAAGGCGCAGCGCGATTTCCTCAGCGGGCTCGGTGGCACGCCCGTTTTGCGCACGCGGCCGGACGGGCAGCCGTATGTGACCGACGAAGGGAACTACATCCTGGACACGCGCTTCGCCGGGATCGCCGATCCCGCCGCCCTCGAGCGGCAATTGCTGCTGCGCGCGGGGGTCGTCGCGACGGGTCTATTCCTTGGCATGGCCCGACAGATCGTGGTCGGGAAGGCTGGCGGGATCGAGGTCCTGCGGCGGGATTAACGCGGCGGCACAAAAAACCCCGGCGGCCAAAGGCCGCCGGGGGCAGTGTCACACCAATGAGAGCGATTATTGCGCTTGGGCGGCGAGCTTGACCACGTTCGCTGCCTGCTTCCCCTTCGGACCATCCACGACTTCGAACTCGACTTCCTGTCCCTCGCTCAGGGAGCGGAAACCGGTCCCCTGGATGGCGGTGTAGTGGACGAAGACATCGTCACCGTCCCCGCGCTCGATGAACCCATAGCCCTTCGCATCATTGAACCACTTCACTTTCCCGGTGAGCCTCACTGCCGAACCTCCTTCTTTCCGACGTGTACGAAAGCGGCGGGTCACCCGGCCCCAATCGGCCGCACCGCCTACCGGTCCCCGCAGGGTCCGGCATACAAAAAAACCGCGACGCCGGATTATTCCGCGTTCGCGGTTCCTTGTCTTTCCACCAGCCTTGAACTAACTCGTACCAGCTTCATACAAATGCAGGCATCTCTCTAGGGCCCAAACGGCGCGCACCATAGCCTATGTATGGAGATTTGTCAAGGTTTTTTTGAGCCGGAAAATTACCCGGTAGCGGAACTGGGGGCGGATCGTGAGGACGTCACTTGACGGGCGGTACGACGGGCTCGGCCGGCTGGCCGGTCGGGGCGACACCCCAGAAGCCCAGCCGCTCGCCGGCCTCTTGATAGGCGGTCCGCACGCGCTCGATCTTGCGGGTGTACATCAAGCCGATCTTCGCGAAGGTTTCGAAGATGGGACCCTGCTCCTCGTTGATCGGTAGCGCGACCACCTTCGAGGCACCCGGGTTCGCCTGGAGCGCCTTGGCCAACGCGTTCAGACGATGAGAGAGCTCCTCCTGCCCTTGCGCCGCCCGTTTCACAATCGGAGCCACGATGACGTCCACGCGCTCCCGCAAGCGGTGGAGGGTGTCCGCGGCGATCGGCATCAAGTAGGCTTCGGCCGTGGCCGTGGCGTCTGCCGGCGCCGGGGTCGTGAGCGGCACCACCTCGACCCCGAGATCGTCGAGGAAGCGCTGGAGCAAGAGGCCGAGACGCTGCTCAAGGAAGAGCTCGGGCACCGCGACGCGCTTCCAGGGCTGCTTCCGGCCGGCCTGGCGGGCGCGCTCGGCTTCCCCGTAGAGGTTCTGGCGGAGCGTGGCGACGTACCCGAGGTTGGCCTGGTACCACTCCTTGATTAGCCGTTTGCCGTAGAGTTGGATGCCCGCTGTGTAAACGTCACGCTGGACCACCAAAGATCGCACGATGGTGCCCCAGGAGTAGTATTTCTTCATGGCGCGCATGACGCCACACTGTAATTCATACGGGGACATCTTGCGCGGCTGATGGACCACGTGATGGCCGTCGTACAGGCTCCAGTCGGTGGTCAGGATATCCTTGCTACCCTTGGCGTACAGGTGATCCCAGTCCGGAGAGCCAGGACACGGAGTGAGGATCATGAACTGCACCGATTCGAGCTGCCGGGATTTGGCAAAATCTGCGGTGGCCTCGATGGTCTCGAGGTCATCCTCGTCCGATCCGATCACGAACATACCGTGGATCTTGATCCGGTGGGCGTGGAACCGCTCGATGGCACGCTCGATTTTGGCGAGGTCCTGCTTCTTCCGGAACAGCGCGAGGGTGCGCGGATTGATCGACTCGAATCCGACGTAGACGTTGAAGCAGCGGCTGCGGTGCATCAACTCGAGCAACTCGGGATCGTCCACGGTGTCGGTACGCACCTGGGCGCCCCAATCCGGCGTGACTCCCTCGGCGATCATGCGGGACAACAGCTCCTTGGTCCGCTTCTTGTTGGCCGTGAAGGTATCGTCGGCGAAGAAGATGTAGCTGGCGTCGCGGTGCCGCTTCAGCTCCACCAAGACCCGATCCACCGAGCAGGTGCGGAAAGCGTGGCCGTACATACCCGGCACCGAGCAGAAGGTGCAGGAGAAGGGACATCCCCGCGAGGTGGCGATGCTGACGATCCCGCCTGATTTCCAACCGTGCACCAGGCCGAAGTCCGGAATGGGGTTGGTGTCCAGATCGGTGATCATCGGCCGCTCTGGATTGTGCACGGTGCGGCCGTCCCGGGTGTAGGACAAATTCGGGATGTCGGTAACGGGACGCCCACTCTGGAGCGCTTCGATCAATTCGAGGAAGGCACCCTCGCCCTCGCCCCGGATCACATAATCGGCGTGGCGGAGCCCCTCGTCGGCCATGAAGGTGTTGTGCGTTCCCCCCAGCACGACCGGAATACCGGCCGCCCGGACCTGCTCGGCCAACGCGTAGGCCGGAGGCGCGGTTGAGGTGATGGCCGAGATACCGACCAGATCGGCGCTCAGCACATCCTGCATGTCGATGGGGGCGATATCCTCGATGTACACGCGGACGTCGTACCCTCGCGCTTGGGCCATGGTTCCCAGCAGGACGGCGCCGAGCCGGGGAATCGCCACCCGACTGTACACGTGCAAGTGGGTGGACTTGGGTTCCACCAAGACGATCTTGCGACTCATGCGTCTGTTTCTCCCGACAACAAACCGCCCGGCAGGCCGTGCGGATGTCTGCAGTGTGGAGAAGCCACAGATAGGATATTGGGAATGTGGCAGGCAGGCTATCGTAAGTCGGCAACGCTGTCAATCATTTCCGGGCGCCGACAGCGCGCTCAGGAGGCCCGCGCGCCGCGTTGAACGCGGTTGACAATGCGATCTATCCTGGTAAAGTAAGTCCGCGAAAAAAAAGGAATCCAAACTCCAACCGGCCATGCTCAGGGGGGGCCGGGACAGGCGCCGCACCAGGAGGAATCCTCGTGATTCGCAAGGCTGTGTTTCCCGCGGCGGGACTGGGCACGCGTTTTCTGCCAGCCACCAAAGCCCAACCCAAAGAGATGCTGCCGATCCTCGACAAGCCCACCATTCAATACGTGGTCGAGGAAGCCGTCGCGTCAGGGATCCAGGAAATCGTCATCGTGACGGGGAGGGGCAAGAACGCGATCGAGGACCATTTCGACCGGTCAGTCGAGCTGGAAATGATGCTGGAACGCAAGGGCCGGGCGGACCTCTTGGAGTTGGTACGCCGGGTCTCGGATCTGATCGACATCTGCTACGTGCGACAGAAGGAGCCGCTCGGGCTGGGACACGCGGTCCTGGCGGCCCGCAACCTCGTTGGCAACGAGCCGTTTGCGGTACTCCTCGGAGACGATATCCTGACCGACGAGGTTCCCGCGCTCAAGCAGATGATCACGGTGCATGAAGCCCATCGAGCGTCAGTGCTCCTCGTCCAGCAGGTACCAGCCTCCGAGGTATCTCGCTACGGGGTGATCGACGCGCGCCCACTTTCGGATGGCGTGTACCAGATCCTGGACATGGTGGAAAAGCCCGAGCCCGGGACCGAGCCGTCCAACCTCGCGCTGATCGGCCGCTACATTCTGAGCCCGGAAATCTTCCCGATCCTGGAGGCGACCGCCTCGGATCGTACCGGAGAGATCCAACTCACGAATGGCCTCAAGACGCTGCTCAAGCAACAGCATCCGTTCGTCGCGGTCGAGTTTAAAGGCGACTGGCACGATGCCGGCACCGTCCTGGGGTTTCTCAAGACCACCGTCGAAATGGCCCTCCGCCGGCCCGATGTGGCCCCCGGATTCCGCGAGTTCCTGCGCCGCCGCCTGGAGGCGGAAGGCACGGATCGGCCGGCCTGTTCCAAACCGACGGCCGTCTCGCGCGCGTGAGCGCGTCCGTTCGGCAGTTCGACCAGAGAACCTGTGAACGTGCATGACATGCCCCATGGTGGAAGGAGACCCTGCTGTGGCAGATCCTGAAATGACTCCAGAGGAAGGCGAGGGCGTCGATCTCGGCGCCGAGATTGGGGTGGGTGTCGAACGCCCGCAAGGCGAGCGCAAGATGCCCTCGGAGATTCCGCTCCTGCCCGTCCGCGACGTGGTCGTCTATCCCTTCATGATCCTGCCCCTCTTCGTCGGCCGCGAGAAATCGATCCGCGCAGTGGATGAGGCGCTCTCGCGCGAGCGCATGATCTTACTCGTGGCGCAAAAGGATGCGGATGCAGAAGAGCCCGTGCCCGAGGATCTGCACGGGGTCGGTACCGTCGCGATGATCATGCGCATGCTCAAGATGCCGGACGGCCGGGTCAAGATTTTGGTTCAAGGCGTCTCGCGCGCGCGGGTCGGGGTCTTCACCAAGCGTGACCCGTTTTTCGAGGTGAAGATCACGGAAATCCCGGAGCCTGAAGGCTCGGCCCAGTCCTTGGAGGCAGAGGCCCTGGTGCGCTCGGTGAAGGACCAGGTGCAGCGGGGCGTGAATCTGGGCAAGGGCATTTCACCGGACGTGCTGGTTATCATCAACAACCTGGAACACCCCGGCCGCCTGGCCGATCTGGTGGCCAGCAACCTTGACCTGAAGGTCGAGCAGGCGCAGCAGATTCTGGAAATCTTCGATCCGATGGAGCGCCTGCACCGGCTGTCCGAGTTGCTGGGCAAGGAGATCGAAGTCCTCGAGATGCAGCACAAGATTCAGTCGCAAGCCCGCGAAGAGATGGACAAGACGCATCGCGAGTACTACCTGCGCGAGCAGCTCAAGGCCATCCAGAAAGAGCTGGGCGAGACCGACGAGCGTGGGCAAGAGATTCAGGAGCTGGAACAGAAGATCGCCAAAGCCAAGATGCCGGAGGCGGTCGGGCAGGAGGCCCGCACCCAGTTGAACCGGCTTTCGCGCATGCATCCCGACGCGGCCGAGGCCTCGGTGATCCGTACCTATCTCGACTGGCTGATCGATCTGCCCTGGGCCAAGCAGACCAAGGACAACCTGAGCATCAAGGCCGCGCACAAGATCCTGGAAGAGGACCACTACGATTTGGAGAAGGTCAAAGAGCGGATCCTCGAATACCTGGCGGTGCGGACGCTCAAGCGCAAGCTCAAAAAACAGATGAAGGGCCCGATCCTGTGCTTCGTCGGACCGCCCGGTGTCGGCAAGACATCACTCGGGCGCTCGATTGCGCGGGCACTGGGTCGGAAGTTCGTCCGCATCTCGCTCGGCGGGGTACGGGACGAGGCCGAGATTCGCGGCCATCGGCGCACCTACATCGGTGCATTGCCCGGCAAGATCATCCAGGGGATCAAGCAGGCCGGCACCAACAATCCAGTGTTCATGATGGACGAGGTGGACAAGGTCGGGGCGGACTTCCGCGGCGACCCGTCGGCCGCCCTGCTCGAGGTCCTCGACCCGGAGCAGAACGAGGCGTTCACCGATCACTACCTGGGCGTACCGTTCGATTTGCGCAACACCATGTTCATCACCACGGCCAATTTGGCCGATCCGATCATCCCGGCGCTCAAGGACCGCATGGAGGTCATCGAGATCTCCGGGTACACCGAGGAAGAGAAACTGCATATCGCGCGCCGCTACGTGCTGCCGCGCCAGCTCGAGGAAAATGGAATCACCGTCAAGCAGGTCGAGTTGACCGACGACGCGATCCTCAAGATCATCCAGAGCTACACGCGCGAGGCGGGCCTCCGGAACCTGGAGCGCGAGGTGGCGACGGTTTGCCGCAAGGTGGCCCGCGATGTCGCCGAGGGCAAGAAGGGGCTGACCCGCGTCACCCCGGCCGCTCTCCATCGGTTTCTCGGGGCGCCGCGCTTCTTGCCCGAACCGGAGCAGGAGATCGACGAGATCGGCGTGGCGACCGGCCTGGCATGGACGCAGACCGGAGGCGACTTGCTCTATATCGAGTGCACCGTGATGCGGGGCAAGGGGCAGCTCTCACTGACCGGTCAGCTGGGCGACGTGATGAAGGAATCGGCCCAGGCGGCCTTGAGCTATGCGCGGAGCCGCGGCACGAGCCTGGGATTGAAGGAAGAAACCTTCGCCAAAAACGATATTCACATCCACGTGCCCGCCGGGGCCATCCCGAAAGACGGGCCGTCGGCCGGGATCACGATGGCCACCGCGCTGATCTCGGCGCTCACGAAGACGCCGGTGCGTCGTGACGTGGCGATGACCGGGGAAATCACGCTACGCGGCAAGGTCCTGCCGATCGGGGGCCTCAAGGAGAAGGTCCTGGCCGCCCGACGGATGGGGATCAAGACGGTCATCCTGCCGACCAAGAACGACAAGGACATTAAAGAGTTGCCGGCGAACGTCAAACGCGGCATGCAGTTCGTGTACGTCGAGCACATGGACGAGGTCTTGAAAGTGGCGCTGGCCAAACGGACCGAGCGCCGCAAGAGCAACGGCGCATCGGCCCGGCAGGTCGCGGCCCGGGCATGATGGCTGCTGACGGGCGGCATTTTCTGGGGTGGCAATCCGCTGACGTTCTAACCGTGCTGGCGCTTCGACGAGACAGGCCCTTAGACAGATGCAGGGTCAGCTCAGGGCGAGTGGAGTTGTGCCGTTCGTGCTGAGCTTGTCGAAGCGCGAACGGTTCAACGGGTAACGCTGGACAGGAGGATTCTGCGGGATTGAGTCTGGAACCGTCGGTCCGCATCATCCCTTTGGGGGGCTTGGGCGAGATCGGGATGAACATGGTCCTCCTCGAAACGGTGGAGGACATTCTGGTCATAGACGCCGGCCTCATGTTTCCCGAAGAGGAGATGCTGGGCATCGACCTCGTCCTGCCCGAAATCACTCACCTGCTCACCCACCGCGAGCGCGTGCGCGGTATTGTTCTCACCCACGGACACGAAGATCACACCGGCGGCCTTCCATATCTGCTGCAGCAGCTCACCGTTCCTGTGTACGGTTCCGCCCTCTCGCTCGGGCTGGTGCAGGACAAGCTCCGGGAATTCGACCTCGAGGCCGACTTGCGCCCTGTGCGACCCGGGGACCGCGTCGGCCTGGGGGAGTTCCAGGTCGAGTGCATTCGTGTCAGCCACAGCATTCCCGATGCCCTGGCGCTGGCTGTGCAGACGCCAGCCGGCCTGGTGCTCCACAGCGGCGATTTCAAATTCGACCCGATGCCGATTGACGGCAACCTGACCGACCGGGACCGGTTGGCGGCGCTCGGCAACGAGGGCGTCCTGGCGCTCCTGTCGGATAGCACCAATGCCGACCGGCCCGGGGCCACGCCGTCCGAATCCGCCATCGGCCCCACGCTGGAGCAGCTGTTCCGGGCCGCGCCTCGCCGCATCATCGTCGCCTGCTTCGCCAGCAACATTCACCGCATCCAGCAGGTGTTGGACGTCGCGCACCGGCTCGGCAAGCGCGTGGCGGTGAACGGGAAGAGCATGACCGCCAACCTCCGGATCGCGTCCGAGCTGGCGTATCTCAAGGTTCCACCGGAGACCCTGATCCGCCTGGACGAGCTCCGTCGGCTGCCGCCCGAGCACGGAGTGATCCTCACTACCGGCAGCCAGGGCGAACCACTGTCCGCGATTGCCCGGATGGCGGTCGGCGAACACAAGCAGCTCGAGGTCGAGGCCGGCGACACCGTGGTGTTCTCGGCCCGCGTGATCCCCGGCAACGAGCAGTCCATCGGGCGCACCGTGAACCATCTCTTCAAGCGGGGCGCGCACGTCGTGACCGAGGCGACCTGCCCCGGCGTGCACGTGTCCGGCCACCCGAGCCAGGACGAATTGCGGTTGATGCTCGCGCTCACTCGGCCCCGGTTCTTTGTGCCGATCCACGGCGAATACCGGCACCTTCACTGGCACGCGGAGCTCGCGCAACAGATCGAGAAGCCGCCGGAACAGATTTTCGTCCTCGAAGACGGCGACATCTTGGACGTCCGGCCGTCGGGCGGCGCGGTGGTCGGCCGGGTGCCGGCGGGGCGCGTGCTGGTGGACGGCAAGGGTGTGGGCGATGTGGGCGAGACGGTGTTACGCGACCGGCTGCACCTCGCCCAGGGCGGCATGGTGATCGTGGTGATCGGATTCGACAAGACAGGCGCCGTGGTCGCCGGACCGGATCTGGTCTCGCGGGGCGTTACCGATCCGCCCGATGAGGCGCTCTTCGAGCAGGCCCGACAGCTCATCCTCGAGGTGCTGGACGGCATCAGCGTCGAGGAGAAGACCGATTGGGCGCTGATCAAGCAGCGGATCCGGTCGGTACTGCGCAAGTTCCTCCAGAAAACGATCGAGCGTCGCCCAATGATTCTGCCGGTCATTATTGAGGTCTAGCTGGCACTGCCGAGCCACGAGGCGTGAACCAACGAGCCGTGCGGCGAGCGCAAAAATGGTTTGGCGATTGGCGTAGCTCGCGTTATAAGGGATCAACGGGCATGGAGAGTGGGCGGTGAGAGCTGACTTGACGCGGCCGAGCGTGTGGCTGGGCGGATTATTGTCGTTCTGGCGCCACGACAAGACGCGCGAAGCCGTGGGCGTGCTTGCGATGTCGGCGGGGGCGCTCACGCTCGCCGCGCTGGCGTCCTTCGACCCCCGCGACACCTCGTTCTTTGCTTACGCCAGCGAGGCCGGCCGGCAGGTGCACAACGTCGTGGGCCGGGTCGGCGCCGAGTTGGCGGGCGACCTGTTGGGCCTGCTGGGCGTTTCTGCGCTCTTCGTGCCACCGCTCCTGTTCATGTGGGGCTGGACCTGGGTGGGCGGCCGTCGCCTGCAGCGGCCCTGGCAGCGCGCCGCCGGTCTCGCGCTGTTGATCCCGTCCGTGAGCGTTTTGGCCTCGGTGCTCCATGCGCTCCGCATTCTTCCCGGCGGCCGAGTTGAGCGGCCCGGGGGCTTCCTCGGGGACGAAATCTTCCGCGTGCTGGAATATGGTTTCGGGACGTTCGGCCTGACCCTGCTTGCCGTGACCGGGCTGGCCCTCGCCGCCGTCTGCCTGTTCGAGAGGCCGTTCACTGGCCTCGTCGCACTCCCCTCGACGGGGCTGGCCTGGGCGGCCGCACAAGCCGCGCGGCTACAGGCGGCGTGGACGGCCCGCCGAACGCGCCCACGCACCGTCCGGCCGGCGAGCACAGCGGCTCCGGTTGCCCTCGAGGAGCCGCCGCATGTCGGGGAGGCGGCACCGAGCGCGTCCCCCGAACCCTCAGCCGCTGTTGCCCCTTTGCCCTCGAAGGCTCAGGAGAAAAAGAGGGACCGGGATTCGGACAAGCCTGCCGACCGCGGCCAGCAGGCCTTTCCGTTCTTGCCGACCGAGGGGTACACACGGCCCTCGCCGAAGCTGCTGGACGCCGGACCGACCGACCCGGCCGGATCAACGCCGGATGAAATGGCCCAGAATTCGCGCTTGCTGGAGAAGAAGCTGCAAGAGTTCGGGGTCGAGGGCCGCGTCACCGCGGTGAACCCGGGACCGGTCATCACCAGCTATGAACTGGAGCCCGGGCCGGGCATCAAGATCAATCGCATCGTTGCCTTGGCCGACGATCTGGCGCTCGGTCTCAAGGCGATGAGCGTCCGCGTGGTCGCCCCGATCCCGGGGAAGGCCGCGGTCGGCGTGGAAATTCCGAACCAGCACCGCGCGACGGTGTTCTTGCGGGACGTCTTGGCGACCAAGGCCTTCGCCAACGAGGCGCTCCAGCTGCCGCTGGCCTTGGGGCAGGAGAGCGGCGGGGCGCCCCTGGTGGCCGATCTCGCTCAGATGCCGCACCTCTTGATCGCCGGCGAAACCGGATCGGGCAAGAGCGTCTGCATCAATTCGCTGATCCTGAGCTGCCTGTACCGCGCCAATCCGAGCGACGTCCGGTTGCTGTTAGTGGACCCCAAGCGGGTGGAGCTGTCGGTGTACAACGGCGTCCCGCATCTGGTGGACAGGGTTGTCGTCGATCCCAAGGACGCCGCCAAGCGCCTCCAGCGGGTTGTCTTGCACATGGAGGAACGCTACAAGCTCTTTGCGCAGGTGGGCGCCCGGAATCTGCAGAGCTATAATCGCAAGATGGCGCTCGATCCTCCCGGCGAGGATGTGCTGGCCCCGGGAGTGCACCGTGAGCCGCTGCCCATGCTGGTGGTCGTGATCGATGAGCTGGCCGATCTCATGCTGACCGCCCAGAGCGAGGTCGAGAATGCCATCATGCGTCTCGCTCAGATGGCCCGGGCAGTCGGCATCCACCTGATCGTTGCCACCCAGCGCCCATCGGTGGACGTCTTGACCGGGGTCATTAAGGCGAATTTCCCGGCGCGGATTTCGTTCCGGGTCGCGTCCAAGGTGGATTCGCGAACCATCCTCGATATGAATGGGGCCGAGGCGCTGCTCGGCAAAGGCGACATGCTGTTTGTCCCGCCGGGCAGCTCGCGGCCGATCCGGGTGCACGGCTGCAACGTCACCGAGGTGGAAATCCGCCGGATTGTGGAATATTTGGCCCGGCAGCCGAAGCCGGAGGAGTTTGTCTGGTCGCTCCTGCCGGTCGAGCCCGAAGCCGCCGCGGAAGAGGACGAGGGCGACGAGCTCTACCGGCAAGGGGTGGAGCTGGTGGTGCAGACGCAGCAGGCGTCGATCTCGATGATCCAGCGGCGGCTGCGTGTCGGTTTCAACCGGGCGGCCCGGATGATCGAGCGCATGGAGCGCGAGGGGATCGTGAGCGCAATGGACGGCACCCGCCCCCGGGAGGTGCTGGTGTCCAAGCCGGAGGCGTAAATGTTCGGACGGAGCATGCATCTGTTGGGCGCCGCGCTGGCCCTACTGGCACTCTGCACGGCGGGCGCCAGGGCTGCGGCGCCGGTCGACGAGGTCGTGGATCGCGTCGAGGCCGCCTGCGCGAAAGTGGAAGACCTATCGGCGATGTTTCAGCAGACCGCAACCAACCGGACGTTGGGCGAGGTGCGCGAGGCGAGCGGCACGTTCGCGGCCAAGCGGCCCAACAAGATGCGCTGGGAATACCAGCAGCCCGAATCGCGGCTGTTCGTCACCGATGGAAAGACGCTGTGGGCGTACAGTCCGATTGAAAAACAGGTGATCGTGCAGGAGGTTGCCCAGGCCCTCAATGCGCGGCTGCCCCTGGCATTCCTGGCCGGGGACTGCCAGCTGCGCAAGGCCTTCGATGTGACGCTGATCGAGAATGCCGCGACCAAGAGCAGCGCGGTGCGCATCCTGGACCTGCGTCCCAAGCAAGCGGAAGCCGGGATTGCGCGCATGCTGCTCGAGGTCAATCCCAAGGGCTACACCGTCGAAAAGGTGACGGTCTTCGATACCTACCAGAACACGACGGCGATCGCCTTGTCGCAGGTCAAACTCAACAGCGGGCTGCCGGACAACCTGTTCCAGTTCTCGCCGCCGGCCGGCGTGCGGATCGTGACGCCGCCGAAGCCGTAGCCAGAGGGCACCGATGAGCAAGGAATGTTCCTTCGATATCGCCTCCAGGGTCGAACTCCAGGAGGTGGACAACGCCATCAACCAGGCGCTCCGAGAAATCGGGCAGCGCTTCGATTTCAAGGGGAGCCCGGTCAGCATCGCGCGGGAGGAGCACGCCATTCAGCTCGGGGCGGAGGACGATTTCAAGCTGCGGCAAGTCCTCGACCTGCTCGAATCCAAGCTGGTCAAGCGGCAGGTACCGCTCAAGGCGTTGAGCCGCGATCCCGTCGAGCCGGCCGGCGGCGGCCGGGTGCGCCAGAAGGTGCGGCTGCAAGAGGGCATCCCCGTCGAGAAGGCGCGGGAGATCGTCAAGCTGATCAAGGGGACCAAGCGGAAGGTGCAGGTGCAGATCCAGGACAACCAGGTGCGGGTCTTCGGACGCGATCGTGACGAATTGCAGGCGGTCATCCAGTTCTTGAAGACGCAGGACCTCGGGATCGACATGCAGTTCCTCAATTACCGCTCCTGAGCGGCGGAGAGGCCCCGTGGGCAAACGCATCCTGGTGGTCGACAACGACCGGCTCTGTGTGGAATTTCTGGCCGACATCTTGATCCAGCACGGCTACGAGGTGTGCAAGGCGTACGACGGCATGGAGGCGCTCGAGGCGCTCGAAAAGCGGCTGCCCGACGTGATCTTCCTCGATATCGTGATGCCGAAGATCGACGGCGATCGCGTCTTCCGGTACATCCGCAGCAATCCCAAGACGGCGCACATCCCGGTGGTAATCGTCTCGGGGACCCTCGCCGAAGAAATGGGGGACATTCTGGCGCTCGGGGCGGAGGGCTACGTCGCCAAGAGCCAGCGCGGCGAATTTCAGAAGAACGTACTCAAGATGTTAGAGCGCCTCGACGACGGGGACGAGGAAGCCACCCGCGAGGTGCTCGGCGTCGAAAACCTGGTGCCGCGGCACAAGGTCAAGGAGCTGCTGGCGATCCGGCGGTTTCTCCGTACGGTGCTCGACACGATTCCTGAAGCGGTGGTCGAGGTGGACGGGCGCCAGCGCATCCTCTCGGTGAACCGCGCCGGGCTGGAGATGACCGCGCGCCCGGAGCTGGAGCTCATCGGCAGCCCGCTCATCGATCTCCTCGGGCCCGAACACCGGGCCACGCTCGATGACGCGATTGCCACGTTCCTGAAGTTCGCCGCCGGATCGCCCCAGGAGGCGGTCAGCCTCCGCTACGGCGGGCGGGTGCTCCATGTCCTGTTCACCTGGGTCAATGTCAACGAGCATACCCAAGGCTTCTTCATGACCCTGCGGGACGTGACCGACCTGGCCCGCAAGATCGAAGAGCTGTCGCAGCTCAATACCCGCTTGCAGCGCATGGACCGCGTGCGCACCGAGCTGTTGACCATGGTCTCGCACGACCTGCACACCCCGCTCACCGCGATCAAGGGGGCCCTGCAGATGCTGCTGCAAGAGACCGTCGGGGTGGAATTGAGCCGGGAGCTCTTGGCGCTTGCGCAGAAAAATGCCGATCGGCTGTTCCGGCTGGTCAGCGACATCCTCGACCTGGCGCGGATCGAGGCCGGCGGCCTGCAGCGCCGGCGCGAGCCGTTCGACGTGGTCGCGGCACTCCGTGGCACGGCCGACCGTCTCCATCGCATCGCGCTGGAGAAAGAGATCGCCGTCACGGTCACTGTGCCGGATACGGTGCCGCCGCTCTCTGCCGATGGCATGCGGATCGAGCAGGTGTTCACGAACCTGCTCGGGAACGCGCTGAAGTTTACGCCGCGCGGCGGACGGATCGCGCTCACGGTGAAAGATGTCGGTGCGGAAATCCGGGTGGAATTTCGAGATTCCGGAGTCGGGATTCCGGCGGAGCACTTGGACCGGATCTTCGACCGCTTCTACCGCGTCCCCGTGCCGGCAGGGACGGATGCGGAGGTGGAGGGGACCGGCCTGGGACTCAGCATCTGCAAAGCCGTGGTGGAAGACCATGGCGGCCGGATCTGGGCGGAAAGCCAGCTCGGCCGGGGCAGCACGTTCTGCCTCACGCTCCCGAAGGCGGTCGTCCCGGCCTAGCCGTTGGCCAGCGGTCCTGATGCACGCGGGCGGCGTCGAAGCGGTCCACGGCAGCCAGCCGCTCGCCGGGAACGCCGAGCGGCACGAGCGCGAACGGAATCACGCGGGCCGGCAATCCACAAAGCGCCTGCAAGCGCGCCACGCGGTCCTCTTTCGGATACACACCCACCCACACCGCCCCGAGCCCCTGCGCATGCGCGGCGAGCAAGAGGTTCTGGGTGGCCGCCGCACAGTCCTGTACCCAGTACCCCGCATATCGCTCGCGGTCCAGATCCCCGCAGACCAGGATTGCCACCGGGGCGTTGGGGACCATATCGGCAAAGGGGTGGAAGGTCGGGATGGCCTCGCGGAGCGCCCGGTCGCGGATCACGATGAATTGCCAGGGTTGCTGGTTGCCTGCCGAGGGAGCGCTCATGGCGGCCCGCAGACACTCGGTGACGGCGGCATCGGCGACCGGGGCAGCCGTGTAGCGCCGGATGCTGCGGCGGGTGCGGAGGGCGGTCAGCGCGTCCACCGTCAGACCCGGATCGGATAGCGGCCGTACTTCTGGACGGCCGTCCCCAAGGCGCGGACGTTGTCGGGCAAGAGGTAGGCCGCCAGGCTGTTGCCGCTGGTCACGACGTAGCCGCCGCCCGGCGCGACGTCGCGAATCAACTCTTTAACTTCCTGGTCCACGGCGTCCGGACTGCCCATCCCGAGCAGGTTGAGGTCGACGTTCCCGAGCAGGCAGAGGCGGTCGCCGTACTGGCGCTTGACCGCTCGAATGTCCATCGCCCCCTTCTCGTTCGGATGCAGTGCCGCCACCCCGACGCTCAGGAAATCGTCCACAAAGGGCAGAATATTGCCGTCACTGTGGATGATCCAGGGTTGGCGGATCTTGGCGGCCACTTTCCGGTAGCGCGGA
>DATJQT010000051.1:0-1879 GCA_035505475.1 Vulcanimicrobiaceae bacterium | reverse complement strand
CGCATGGTCAACGCGCTGGCCGCTCTTGCCGACAGTGCTGGTGCGACCTTCTACGCCGATCCGTTCGAATCGTCCGCTCCGGAAGAAAGGCCAGCCGGGCTGTTCGGAATCCTCAAGACGCTGGTGCAGCCGCGGCCCGACCTGCAGCCGGTGAGCGAGGCGCCTGTCCAGTGGCAGGCGGAACCTCTTCGCCGCGAGAGCCCACGACGGCAAGACAGTTCGCGCAATACCGTGACGCCATTCGCGCCAGTGATGCGCGAGCGCGCCCCATCGCTAGCAGCCGAGAACGCGATGTCCAGCGTCAACGGTTGACCATATTGGCGCAAGGCCGGGCTACGTTCCGTTCGGCTTGCGTTGTGCGTGCAATGGCGGGGTTCGGGTGACAAACACCCGGGCCGGCTCAGGCCGCATTGAACGCGGCAAAGCCACGCTCCAGATCCGCCTTGAGGTCGTCGACATTTTCCAGGCCGATATGAAGCCGCACGGCCGGGCCCCCCGGCGCCCATTTGGTGGCGGTCCGATACTCGGCGCAATCGAAGGGGATGGCGAGGCTCTCGAAGCCACCCCAGGAATAGCCCATCCCGAACAGGCTCAGGCCATCGAGGAAGGCGTCGACCGCGGCCTGTGGTTTGGGCCTGAGCACGATGCTGAACAGGCCCGAGGCGCCGGTGAAGTCCCGCTTCCAGATCGCGTGTCCCGGATCGCTCTCCAGGGCCGGATGCAGCACCCTGATGACCTCGGGCCGGCCCTGCAGCCAGCGCGCCATGTCGAGCCCGGACCGATAATGCTGGGCGAGCCGGACGGCCAGCGTGCGCAGGCCCCGCGTCGCCAGGAACACATCGTCGGGGCCGGCGCAGATGCCGAGCAGGTGGGTCGTCTCCTGGACGATCGGCCATGCCGTGGCATTGGCCGAAATCGTGCCGAACATGATGTCGGAGTGGCCGCCGATATATTTGGTGGCGGCCTGCATGCTGATATCGACGCCCTGATCGAGGGCGCGACGAAACAGCGGCGTCGCCCAGGTGTTGTCGTCGATCACGAGCGCGCCACGCGCGTGCGCAACAGCCGCGATCGCGCGGACATCGGGCATTTCGAAGGATTGCGAGCCCGGCGCTTCCAGCAGCACCGCCCGCGTGTTGGGCTTGAACAGCGTCTCGATCGCCGGGCCGACCAGGGGATCGAAATAGGTGGTTTCGACGCCAAGGCGCTTGAGCACGCTGTTGCAGACATTGCGCGTCGGCCGGTAAACATTATCGCAGACCAGCAGGTGGTCGCCGGCCTTGAGCACGGAAAGTAAGGTGGTCGAGATCGCGGCCAGTCCGGACGGGGTGATGGCAACGCCGGCGCATTGCGGACCCTCCAACGCCATCAGGGTCTGCTGAAAGGCCTTTGTGGTCGGCGTGCCATAGCGGCCATATCGGTACTCGCCTGTATGGGCATGCAGGTCCGCCGCAGTCGGGTACAGCACCGTGGAACCGTGAACGACCGGGGGATTGACAAAGCCTTTTTGCGCCCCGGTGTCGCGCCCGGCGGTTACGAGCCGGGTTTCCGGCGTCTGGGGATTGCCTGATCCGGTATCGTTCACGGAGCTTGTTCTTTCGTGGCTACCAAAGGTTATGTTCGCCCCTTGCGGGCGAGGCCTCACGATCCGAGCCGAATTGTTAATAACAGGACATCGAAGCGGTGCGTCAACCCCTTGACCCCGAGGGCCAGTCGTTCTGTGATGCAGGGGAGCTATTCAGTCGCAGCACGTTGAGGGGCTTGCCGCGACCTTCGATCCATTGCTTTGACCGGCTGGGGCGTTAACCGTCTTTGGTTTGACGTTTGCCAATGAAATGCAGGACTTGGATCGCGGGGCTGGCCGTTCGACGTTGCACGC
>DATJQT010000050.1:0-2903 GCA_035505475.1 Vulcanimicrobiaceae bacterium | reverse complement strand
AACCGCTGAATCTTCTGTTTTGGCGGCGCGGATGGGGAAATCTGGCGGTTTGTCGGGCAAGATACGGGTCATGTCCTGGGAGCGGCTGGCCGACGAAGTACGACGTCGCCGCAAACAGCTGAAGCTGACCCAGACGGATGTCGCCGAGCGCGGCGGGCTGTCGGTGGCCACGGTGCGCGCCGTGGAAACCAACCGTTCAGGCCGGCTGAGTCGACGGCTGCGCCGAGCCCTGGAACGGGCGATCGAGTGGCAAGACGGCAGTATCGACGCTGTCTTAGACGGCAGTGCGCCTCGTGTGGTCACTGCGCCGGGCGCCGGTGCTGCGCCACCGCCCGTCAGCGGGGATACGGCTAGGGCCGCAGCCGAACGGTTCGCCGTCGCTCGGCGACTGGTCACGATGCGCCAGGCGTTCCTCGAGCACCGCGATCACATGTCCGAGGCAGCCCGAGCTGCTATGGACGATGAATTTAGCGCTGCATCCCGGGAGACCGAGGAGGCGCTGATTTGGATGCTGCCCTGGCTAGGAGATGATGAGCGCGCCGAAGCGATCCGAATTTTGGCCGAGCTGAGGGAGATTCGTCCTTGAGTCGATGCCGCGCCGCTTGCATGTGTTTCGTGGAAAGCGAGGTGCCCGCTGATCGAGGGTGGGTGTCACATCGAAAAGGTACGGTGCGCTCATGTTCGACATCCCAATGCCAGGAATGCCACCACCGCAGCGGCATAACCTTCCGGTCAGCCGGGCCCCGTCGACAGCCCGCGTTCACGACGGCCCCGCTGGTGGATCTCACCGTGCGCGCCAACCACGGGCAGCCTGGCAGCCGCGCACCCCTGCCGAGCAGTGGTGGGACTACAGCCGTGGTTGCGCGGCAGCGTTGCGGGCCGGCCGACCACCGAGGCCGATCGAGGTGTACGGCCCGGTCCTCGAACCGGGGGAGCAGGCGCTAGTGAGCGCCGAGATCGACTACAGCCGCTTTTGTGGCGGCGATGGCCGTTATTCGCCGCTGCCGTTGATCGTCGGGGGCCGTCCGGCGGTCATGTTCGGCGCGCTGGCGGTCCAAGGCGTGGTCAATCACCGCCGCAAGGCAGCCGCGGCGCAGCGGGCCGCCGCTCGGTGGCGGTTTCACCAGACGTGCGCTGCGATCGTGACAACCGACCGGCTCATCTGCACAACCGCCCCGCACGGCCTGGTCAGTTTCCGGTTCGAAGCGTGCACAGAGTTCTATCCCAATTTGCAGCAGTGGACCTTGACGATGGGCTTCGACTCCACCTGCCCGGTGCGGCTCAGCGGCCCAGCCGCACCAGCGCTGAGCCTCTGGAGCGCCCACGGCGTCCTGGGTGACGCCTGGGTCGATGACCCGCGCCTAGCCCTTCTGGTCAGTTAAGTCGAAATCGCCTGGAGGTCACGACCTTTCAAGCATTCCTCGTCGCGGTAATCTCGGTCCTGCCGGGCGCCGTGTACACGATTGCGCGTGATAGCCACGGCGCCAGCCGGGCGTGCCGCAAAACGGATGCCGCAACGCTGATCTTCCGTTTCGTAGCGAACCTCGCCAGCGCTTCGAGTCCGTGCTGGTTAGACGATGTGCAGCGCGAAACGGGGCATTAGCATGTAAGCATGGCAGCGAAGTTCACGATGGATGCGGCCGATACCGAGGCAGGCCTGTCCGCCGCGGATGAGGCGGTAGCTCAACGATCGGGCTCAAATCTCGGCAGCCTGTGCATCGGTGGCTACATGACTTCCTTGGTGGGCGCGGCGATCGGAGCGCGAGCTATCGAGGAGGGCCAAACAGAAGGCCGTGCTGCGGCGAACACTGGCAGTCGAGATTTCAGCATCGCGACGGTTGAAACAACTGAATCCGGTAACTCAGGCGTACTGACCACGTAACGACGGGGGAGCGGCACATGGACACTTCATCACCATGGTCGAGGGCAGGGACGCCATCTGAGACGCTGCCTCCGCCACCTACGCCTCCAATCCCTGCACCGCCCCCAGCACCAGCGGCGACTGTGCCACCCACCGGTGCCCCGTTACCAAGCGTCTTCCCCCAAGGTCCAAAGCCTCGACGGCGAGGCTGGTTATGGGTCGCACTGGGCCTACCCCTCGCTATTGTGGTCTCGGCTGCCACGGGGTCCATAGTCACTTTCGCGGCGATGCACAACGCGACGGAGTCGGCCACGCAACCATCCTCTGCACCACCGGCGTCACCGTCCGCGCCGACAACCCCGCAAATCAGCGCGGCTGATGCGCTTGCAGCAAAAGATCACCTGTGCCAAGTTTTCGATACGTCAGTACGGGGACAAGAAGGACAAGGCGGACTTCGCGTGCAGGGAAATTTGAATTTGCCAGTTGCTCTGCGTGCTCTTAATAGCGCCTCCGCTGTCCAGAACGCGCTTGTGCCGTCAGTGCCACCGGAGACTGCCACTGCAGCAAGGAAATACATCGGCGCAACGCTGGACCAGACGACGGCGGCCATGGGGAACACGCTTACGTCAGACGTGAACCGGCTAACCGACGTTCGAAATGATGCGATCAATGGCCTACTCGACGCCTGCGGTTTGCCGCGGTAGGCGTCGATGGCGGGGGTAACAAGTCCGAGCGGGGACGAGGTTCCTTCTTGGTGGGCGGAGCGCAATAACAAGCAAGCGGAGCGACTACTGAAGCTGTTTGATGCGGCGAAGCCGATTTCCAAACTGGCATCAGGAGTTCCGCATCTTGGCGCCGGTGGTGGTGACCACCCAAAACCGCAAGGGCCGTTCGTCCACATCCTCTTCCAGCCATTTGTGTGGCCGGTGGACTCCGAAACGCATCTGGCGAATGACGCTGACACCCTCCTGGACGAGTCAAAGTTGTACGAGGACAACGCAATGGGCGCCCGCCAGGCCGCCAATGGAGTGTTCGACGGCGG
>DATJQT010000049.1:0-12145 GCA_035505475.1 Vulcanimicrobiaceae bacterium | reverse complement strand
GGAATACGTCTGCACGACGATCGTGCGATCAACGCCGCATGCGGCCAGCAGCGGGGCAAGGTCTTCCGGGCCGAATCGGCGGCGGATCGGTTCGAACGCTGCCGTCATCCACGGATACTGCCCCGGCTTGGGATCCCAGAGGTGGTGGTGCGCGTCGATGATCATGGGTGGGGCACCCCTTCAGGCAACAGGCCTTCGGCGACCAGGTCCTGCCACAGGCCGGCCGGAATCGGAACCCGGAACAAGTTCAGGTTGTCCTGGACGGCGGCGGCGGTCCGGCAGCCTACCACGACTGACGCCACGGCCGGATGGCCGAACGGAAACTGCACGGCCGCGGCCCGCAGTGGCACGTTCCAGCGGTTGCACACGGTTTCAATCCGGACCGCTCGCTCGACGAGCTCTGCAGGCGCGGGGATGTAATTGAATCGCGCCTTCGCCCGCGGGTCGGCGAGCACCCCGCTGTTATAGACCCCTGCGGCAATGACGCCGATCCCCCGCTCTAAGCACAATGGGAGCAGCTCCGGCAGCGCCGACTGATCGAGCAGCGTGTACCGCCCGGCCAGCATGAAGCAGTCGAAGTCGGCCTCACGCGCAAACTGTGCCAGCGGTTCCCACGCATTCATCCCGACACCAATTGCGGCGACGCTTCCCTCGCTCCGCAGCGACGCAAGCGCCTTGTAGGCGCCCTCCAGCGCCGCATTATGATACCGGTCAGGATCGTGGATGTAGAGGATGTCCACGCGATCGAGCCCCAGCCGTTCGAGACTTTCCTCTACCGACCGCATCACGCCGTCGTAGCTGAAATCGAACACCGGATTGACGGGAGGCGTGCCCTTGTAATACGGCTCACCCTTGTGGAACTGCGAGACGTCGGGCGGGGCATCGGCGCGGAGCAAACGACCAACTTTCGTGGACACCACGAACTCATGCCGAGGTTTCTCCTGCAGACCGCGCCCCAGGCGCTGCTCGGCCAAGCCATACCCGTACAGCGGCGCCGTGTCGAAGTAGCGGACGCCGAGCGCGTAAGCCGCGCGCACCGCCTCCGTGGCTTCCGCATCTTCCGTTGGGCGAAAGAGGCCGCCCAGCGGCGCCGTACCCAGACCGATGCGCGGCAATTCCAGCCGGCCCTGGCCCACCCGGACGCGGTCCGAGGGTGTCATGGCTGGACCGCCTTCCGGATCACCCCAATGGTCAACAGCAGATTGGCAAACGTGGCCTGCTCGCCGGTTGCGATCGTCAGGACGACATTCGGATTTCCCGCAGCCTCGTAAAATGCAAAGCGCTCGACCGGAAGCAATTCGACGGCGGCGCCTGCCTTCGCGAGGATCTGCCGGAATTCGACCCAGACTGGCGGCTCGGCTCGCAACGCACTCGGGCCTTCGGTCGGGTATTGCATGACGCATGCGCTCTCGATCGGGATGGCCGTCACGAGCGCCTGAAGCACTTGCACGCAGGTGACGATACCCGGCGAGAGATTGAGATTCACGAGCGTCGCCTTCGGGCCGAGCCGCGTCGCATAGGGGTAGTTCCCGTCGGCGATCAGCACCTGCGAGCTGTGTCCTGCCCGCCCCAGCGCTTCCAAGATCTGCGGGTGAATCAGTGTACCCTTGAGCATAACGGACTCCTCATGACGAAAGAGCCGCCCGTTGCCGTATCCCTGTCGCTGTCCCTATCCCTGTCGCCCGTTATTGGCCGTGCCGCGCCGTCGCGGTCCAGGCGGGGCCCTGAACGAAGGCGCCGCCGTCCACCCGCAGGACCGCGCCGGCGATATACGCGGCCTGATTCGAGGCGAGGAACACAGCGGCCCTGCCGATGTCCTCGGGCGTGCCGAGTCGGCCGAACGGCAGCTTGGCTCCTTCGCGATACAGCGCCTCGTCGCTGTACCATGTCCGCTCGCCCGGCGTGTCGGTCCACCCCGGCTCGATCAGGTTCACTCGGATGCCCTGCCACATCAGCTCGTTAGCCGCCGAAAGCGCCAGATGATGCCCGCCGGCCTTGGCGATGTTGTAATCAATCGCCCCCTTGAATGGAATGGTCGCGTGCGGCGAGGAGATGTAGATGAGCGCCCCTTTGGCGTCCCGCGCCACCATCTGGCGCGCGACCACCTGGAAGACATGAAAGGTTCCGAGCAGCGTCACGTCAAGCGTCCTCCGCAGCTCGTGTTCGTCGGTTTCGAGCAGGGTTTGCCGGACGCTCCGCACGGCATTCGCGACGCAGATGTCCACGGGGCCGAGTGAACTCGCACATTCCGTCACGAGCCGCTCAACGGCCGCGCGGTCGCTGACGTCCGCCCGAACGGCGCAGGCACGCCGGCCGAGCGATTCGACCTCTTTGACCAGCGAATCGATGGCCGGCCCCGGTGCGCGGAAATTCAGACAGACATCTGCGCCGGCTTTCGCCAACTCCAGCGCCACGCCGCGCCCAATCCCGCGGGCAGCCCCGGTCACCAAAGCCACCTTTCCCGTCAAGTCCCCCTGTGTGGCCATCGTCCTCACCCGGCGCCCTCTCCCCGCCTCTCGGGGAGCATCAGAAGTTCGGTAGTCGGATTCGCTATACAGCCCGGCCCGTTCGCGCTGAGCCAGGTCGAGGCGCGAAGGAGATGGTTATGGTGCGAAGTAGATAAACCGCTCCCCGCGCGCCATGTAATGGCACGGCTGGTCTGGATGATGCTTGGCCAAGTATTCGAACAGGTGGCCGGGGTTGACCGCGTTGTGCGCGAACAGATCCCAGTGGCCCGGAATGAGGAGTTTGACACCCGCGGCGACGGCCAAATCCGCCGCCTCGCGCACGTCGAGATTCCCGACGATGTTCTTCCCCGTCCGGAAATAATCCCGTCCGTTGATCGGTGCAATCAGAATATTCACCCGGTGCTGTCGAAGCCTCTCGACCAGCCCGTCGTACATGACGGTATCGCCGGTATGGCAGATCACGACCGGGCCGAGGCGGAAGGCGTACCCCTGAGCGTCATAGCCTTCAGGCGTCGCCTCGAGCCGGTCATGCGCGGCCGGGATCGGAATGATTTCAACGCCCTTCACGGAGAGCGGCGAGTCGGCATCGGTGCCGATCACGCGATCTTTCGGCAACGTATCCTTGACAGCCGGCAGACAAGGCCGCGGCAGAAGGAAGACGGCATCGGGGGAAGCAGAGGCCAGCGGTCCAAGCGTCCAGGGGTCAATGTGGTCACTGTGGTTATGCGTGCAGCATACGACGTCCAGACTGGTCAGCGCGGCCGGAAGGACGGGCGGGGGATAATTGCGTCGGGCGTCGCCCGGATAATCGGAGAGGTACAGATCGATGCCGACGGTCCGGCCGCCGCCCTTCAGAATGAAGCCGAGCTGGCCCAGCCACCAGATCGCTACCGCACCCGGCGGCACATGCGTTGCGGCGATTTCGGCTCCAAGGTCTCGCACGGCGGGCCTCCTGTGGCACACGGTGGCGGGCGAAATGCGAATACAGGAAGCACCCCGGCCCGCCCTTGTCGGAAGAATGCGGAACCTATAATATGCGACGGCTCTTTTGGAAGTAAAGGCGAAGCTGTGCGGCGGTCCGAAGGCACCGCTGAACCCTAGCAGGCGGCTCAAAAAGGCCTATCTGCGGCGTTCCGATGTTCCCGGGGCGCTGCGACGCACCCATCAGAATGGGTACCCGGCTCAGTACGCCTCGCACCCCGGATCGCACCGCGCCGGGGTATCCGTCGAAGACGGGTCGCCTGGACCTTTCTGAGCCACCTGGCGAAAAGCGGGTGTTTCAGCCTCCTGCCAGAGAGCGCACGAGGCGGAGAATCCAAAGGGTGCCACGGCATGCGAAATCCCCCGACTGGCCAACGCGTAGCGATTGCATGGATGCTGGTTGCCACGCTGCTCTTCTCGGGCATGAACGCGGTAGCGAAGGCCCTGGGGCCGCGCTACTCCGCCCTGCAGCTCATCTTCTTCCGGAATCTCTTTGCGTTCGTGCCGCTCGGCGTTGCACTCCTCGCCTCGCGGCAGGTCGCGCAGCTCAGAACGTATCGCCCGCTCGGCCACGCCTTGCGGGCGGCTTCCGGGCTGGTCTCGCTGGCGTGTTTCTTTTATGCCTTCGCTCGCCTCCCACTGGCCACGGTCACCGCCGTCAGCTTTGCCGCACCATTCTGTGTCGCGCTCTTGTCCTGGCCATTGCTCGGCGAGCCGGTCGGCCGGCGCCGCTTCGTCGGCATCCTGGTCGGATTCGCAGGCGTTCTCGTCATCATGCAGCCGACCGGCGCACGGATCGAGCCGGCCATGGGCGCGGCCATCGCCGCCACCATCTTGTATGCCCTGGTCATGATCTTCATGCGCCAGCTCAACCGCACAGAGCAGCCGGCCGCCATCGTCTTCTATTATCTTCTCTCGTCCGTCGTCCTGTCCGGAATTGCCCTGCCGTTTGTGTGGACCGAGCCCGATTGGACCGGCTGGGGGCTGCTCTTTGCCTTGGGGGTATTTGGCGGGTTCGCGCAGTTGGCAATGACGATTGCGTTTCGCCACGGGGACGCTGCGCTCGTCGCACCGTTTGACTATACGTCGATCCTCTGGTCGACGATGATCGGCGGCTTTGCCTGGCACGAGTGGCCCGGTCCAGGGCTATGGCTGGGGGTCGTCATCGTCGTCGCAAGCGGACTCTGGCTCGCCCGGACAGACCGGCACCGCGCCTGAGCCGACGCGTTCACGCCTGCTCAAGGCCCTCGGCAAGATCGTCGATGATGTCTTCCGCCTTTTCCAGTCCCAGCGAGAGTCGGATCCCGTTCGGCGCAATCCGCGCCGCGTGCTGGGCCTCCGGTGGAAGCGCCGCGTGCGTCATGATCCCCGGCGCCTCGATCAGCGTCCGGATATTTCCCAGCGAGACGGCCAGCGTGATGCAATAGGAATGGCGGGCAGCCCAGTTGATCAGGTTGCGTGCGCAGAGCGGCTCTTCGCCATCTTCGCGCGTCTCGAAGTAGAGCAGCGTGCCGGGCGCAAACGTGCCCAGCGTGCTACGCATCTGTTTCAAGGCAAGGTCATGCTGGGGATGGCTGGGTAGCCCGGGGAAGTGCACCTTTGCGATCTTTGGATGCTGCTCCAGGAAGGCGGCCACCTTGAACGCGGTTTCGGTCTGGCGCTTGGCGCGCAAGGTCAGCGTGGACAGCCCATAGACCATAATGCCCCACCCCGCCTTGGGCGACAACACCCCCCCGAAATCCTTCCGATACATGAACAGTTCTTCTTCGTACCGGCGCCCGCAAATAACTGCGCCGCCCATGTCGGTGCCGAACCCGCAGATATTCTTGGTGAGCGATTCGACGACCAGGTCCACTCCCCATTCGAGCGGCCGCTGGCAGTAGGGCGAGGCAAAGGTATTGTCCACGACGATGTGCACGTGCTGTTCTGGAGGCCGCTCCGCATTGATCCGATCGCGCAGGTTGCACAGGGCGCCGAGATCGACAAGCTCCATGGTCGGATTGGCGGGTGTCTCGACGTACAGGACGCGGGTCTCCGGGCGGATCGCCGCCCGGGCATGCTCGAGGTCCGTGAAATCGCAAAAGCTGGTGTCGATGCGGAGGCGCGAGAGCCAGCGGGTCAGGAGCGAGTAGGTGCAGCCGTAAATAGTCCGATAGGCCACGATATGATCGCCGGGTTTGAGCAGGATTCCCAGTGCGGCACTGATCGCGGCCATGCCGGTGGCGAAGCTGCAGCACACCTCGCCACCTTCGGCTTTTGCCAGATCGTCTTCCAGGATGCTGCGGGTCGGCTCGTCCAGGCGATCGTAGATATACACCGGCTCGGCCTCTTCCTCGCGGCGCCCGAACTGTAGGAAGCCTCGTCCGCCCCGCTCGGCCGAATCGAGCCGATAGGTGACCGAGGACGAGAGCGGCGGCACCGTATGATGGCTGAAATCCCAGCGCGCCGTCTGCGCCTTGCCGTGGATCAGGAAGGTGGACATGCCCACCTTTCGGCTCTGCCCGCTCTTGGTCGGATATGCATCGCGCTCGCGTTTGTCGCTCATGATTCACCTCCGGGCCGCCACCGGCCGCTCAGATCATTCTCCTTGTAAAAGTGTAGACCTGCTCCGGCGCGAAGTCGAGGGCCCGAAGCGAAATAGTCCAGAAATGAATCGAGAGGGTGAGCGGTGCGGGAAAGTGGACCCACCGCGATAGGTGCGCGGTGCCGCGTCACCAGGCGGCGGGTGCTTCGCTTAGCAGGGTGCAGAAAAACTGTCTTTTGACCAGGTTGCTCAAAAGGCCCGGGTGCAAGGCGGCGAGCGACGCGAGGCGCGAGGCGTACTTAGCACGTACGTTGCAGCGGAGCGCGAGCGAGCCAACGCCGCAGACGGGCCTTTTTCAGCAACCTGTTTGGGCGGGCTCCCCGTCGCGCTCGCGGATCTCGACGCGGCGGATCTTCCCGCTGATCGTCTTGGGCAACTCGGACACGAATTCGATCACGCGCGGATACTTATACGGTGCGGTGGTTCGCTTGACGTGCTCTTGGAGCTCGGCGGCCAGCTCGGGGTTCGGAGCGTAGCCTTTGGCCAAGACGATGCTCGCCTTGACCACCTGAACGCGATCCGGATCGGGCACGCCGGTGACGGCGCACTCGAGGACCGCCGGGTGTTCGATGAGCGCACTCTCGACCTCGAACGGTCCGATGCGGTAGCCGGAACTTTTGATCACATCGTCGGTCCGGCCCACAAACCAGAGATACGCGTCCTCATCGCGCCAGGCGACGTCGCCGGTGCGGTAGATGCCGTCATGCCAGACGCTCTGCGTCAGCTCCGCATCGCGGTAGTAGCCGTGAAACATCCCGACGGGAAGCCGGCGATCGGTGCGCACCACGATTTCGCCCTTCTCGCCCACCTCGCAGCTCTCGCCTTGCTCGTCGAGCAAGTCGATGTCGTATCCGGGAGACGGGAGACCCATGGAGCCCGGCTTGGGCGTGATCCACGGCGACACCGCGACGGCCAGCGTCATCTCGGTCTGGCCGTAGCCCTCGCGCAGCGATAGCCCGGTCAGCTCCTTGAACCGCGAATAGACCTCAGGGTTGAGCGGCTCGCCGGCAACGACGCAGGTGTGCAGGTTGCGGAAATCGTATTGCCGCAGGTCTTCCTTGATGAAGAAGCGGTAAATGGTCGGCGGCGCGCAAAAGGTGGTGACGCGGTATTTTGCGATCACGGTCAACAGATTGGCCGGCACGAACCGGTCGTAGTCGTACACGAACACGGCCGAGCCACAGATCCATTGCCCGTAAATCTTCCCCCAGGCGGCCTTGGCCCAGCCCGTATCGGCAACGGTCAAATGCAGGCCGCCGTCCTCCACAGCCTGCCAGTACTTCGCCGTGAGAATGTGCCCTAACGGATACACGAAGTCATGCTGCACCATCTTGGGCATGCCCGTCGTGCCGGAGGTGAAATAGAGCAGGCTGATATCCCGGTTTGCCGTCGGCTGGCGGGTCAGGCTGGCCTCGGCCTGGGCCATGCCATCAGCCAAGCTCAGCCATCCCGGCCGGCCGCCGTTGAGGCTGATGCGCAATTGCAACGTGGGCGACTCGGCCAGGGAGGCATCCACGCTGTCGAGAATAGCCGGCTCGTCCACGCACACAATCGCCTTCACGCTGGCCGCATTGTTGCGATACACGAGATCCTTGCGCGTGAGCAGATGCGTGGCTGGAATGGCAATCGCGCCGAGCTTGTGCAGCGCCAGCAGGCAAAACCAATATTCGTACCGGCGCTTCAGGATGAGCATCACCGGATCGCCTCGCTGCACCCCGAGGCTGCGGAAGAAGTTGGCAGCCCGATTGGACTGCGCGGCCAGTTCGGCAAACGTGAAGCGCGCTTCGCCCCCCTTGTCGTCGCACCAGACGAGGGCCGGGCGGGCCGGGTCCTCGCGTGCGATCCGGTCCACCACGTCATACCCGAAGTTGAACTGTTCCGGCACCCGGATCTGAAAGCGCTGCATAAAATCTTCGTGCGACGTAAACTCGGTAGCCGACAAGAACTCCTTCATCAGCATGCCGCTATCCTTTCACACGATGACCGCGATGAATGTCGCCGGGCTGCCCACCGCCACGACACCATGCGCGTGACTGGAATCGAACAAGATCGAATCGCCCGCGGCCAGCACCACGTCATGCCCCCCCACGCTCACCTTGAGAGTGCCCTGCAGAACGTACTCGAACTCCTGCCCCGGGTGCGCGTTCAGGGAGACGGACGCTCCTGCGGCCAGCGGCTCGACGCTGACCAGAAACGGCTCCATACGCTTGTCGAGGAAGTTAAACGCAAGGCTCTGGTAATCGTAATCCTTGCGCCGTTCGACCTTGACGCCGCGGCCGGCACGCGTCACAGAATAGACGCGCAGCCGTGGCTCTTCCCCGGTCAAGATCGAGGACAGCTCTACCTGGAATTTGTGGGCGATCTGGTACAGGAAACTGACCGGGATGTCCATCTCGCCGCTTTCGTATTTCCGGTAGGTGTCCACTGGAATTCCCACATCGCGAGCGCAGGTTTCGATGGACAGCCGCGCGATCTCGCGCAGCCCACGCACCCGGTCCGCAATTTGCCGAATCTGCTCGTTCATACATGCCTCCGGCTGAAGAATGAAGGGCTGCATCTTACCGGAAACGCTAAAGAGGTCAAGTGCCCTGTGACGGCATTTGACATGCCATCCGCAGCGGGCTTAACCCAAGGAAACATGAACGTGCATTCCCGCCCCCGCCTCGATGGCGACCGGCCGCGGGATTGCTCTGATTTCTTGTTTTACTGAATCTGGCGGTAAGGCGGAAGAGGCAGCGCAGCGCAGCGCGGCACGATGCCGCTCGCTCTTCGACGCGATCAGGGCGAGCGAGAGAACAGAGACACCCGTTCGTTCCGAGCCTGTCGAAGCGCGAACGGAGAGCATCCGTCATCGCCCTCAGCACGTGAGGCTTGACCAGGATCCTATAGCGGCAGACCCTACTATCACGACGTCGGTTCTTCGCTGTCGCTATCGGGTGTCGCTGTCGGGCAGGCCTACACCGCCGTGTAGCCGCCGTCCACCGGGATGACGGCGCCGGTCATGAATACCGCGGCGGGAGAGGCCAGGAACAGCGCCGGCCCGGCGATATCCACTGGCTCGCCCCAGCGGCCGACCGGCGTGCGATCAATCACGCGCTGCACGTGGACCGCATCGGCGCGGGCGCGCGTCGTTTGCTCGGTCACGATGAAGCCGGGCGCAATGGCGTTGATCCGGATGCCGTCCTTGGCCCACGCAATCGCCAGAGATTTCGTGAGCTGCGCCACACCCGCCTTGCTGGCACCATACCCCGGCACGCGCGCACTCCCGAACGTGGAGTACATAGACGCGATATTGACGATGCTGCCTTTGCTGGCGGCGAGGGGCGGCTTGAATGAAACGGCGAGGTGCATCGTCCCGCGCAGGTTGACGTCAAGGACCCGGGCAAAGACCGCGGGGTCGAACTCTTCGTCGCGACGGGAAATTCCACAACAGTTGACGAGCACGTCCAGTCCGGGGATGCCTGCGGCCAATCGCTGCACCGCCGAGGCATCACTGACATCGAGCTGCGCATACGGGTACCGCCCCTGATCCTGCGCAATCGGCTCGGGCTCGGCGCCCGTGATGCGCACCGACGCGCCGCATTCCGCGAACGCGGCGGCGATGGCAGAGCCGATCCCGCCGCGGCTCGCGCCGGCCACGAGCACCTGCTTCCCCGCAAAGTCGAATGCGGACTTGAAGCTCATGAGGTGTCCTCCGGAGGTGCAGCCGTTATCGGTTGGCCATTAGCCGATACCTGCAAACCTTGAACGTCGGACTTCGAACCTGGAACCCTGCACTGTCGAACTGTATTTATGAGCCGCCCTGCCGTCAATCGCCTTTCCGTTCGGACGCGCGCTTCGCTTTTTCCATGGCCAGCGAGAACCAATCATTGGCCGGTTTGGGTTTCGCCTTCTCCGGCCGGCTCCGGGGGACCTCGGGCCGCCGCGTCCCCTCCGTCGGGCCATTCCGCGGGCTCCGGACGGCACCCGTTTCGGGGCGGCTTTGCATCGACAGGCCGATTCGCTTGCGCTCGAGGTCCACCTCGACCACCGTGACCTGCACTCGCTGGTGAACCTTCACAACTTCGGCGGGATCCTTCACGAACCGATCGGCCAGCCGGCTCACGTGCACCAGTCCGTCCTGGTGGACCCCGATGTCCACAAAGGCGCCGAACGCGGTCACGTTCGTCACGATGCCGGGCAGCGTCATCCCGGGCTGGAGGTCTGCCAGCTTTGTCACCCCTTCGGCGAACGCGAAGGGCTCCAACTGCCGGCGCGGGTCGCGGCCGGGCTTGGCCAGCTCCTCCAAGATATCTTGGAGCGTGGGAAGCCCGATGCTGCCCTCGACGTAGCGCTCCGGCCGGATTTGCTCACGCAGCTCCGGCCGGTGCATCAGATCCCGCACGCTGCAGGACAAATCGCCGGCCATGCGCTCCACCACCGTGTAGCTTTCCGGGTGCACGGCGCTGCTGTCGAGGGGGTTCTCGCCATCCTGGATCCGCAGGAATCCGGCCGCCTGCTCGAACGCCTTCGGTCCGAGTCGGGGGACCTGCAAAAACTCCCGGCGGGACCGGAACGGTCCGTGGGCGTTCCGATAGGTGATGAGATTGGCCGCCGAGACCTTGTTGAGGCCCGAGACGTAGCTGAGGAGCTGCTTGCTGGCCGTGTTCACCTCTACCCCCACGGCGTTCACACAGCTGGCCACCACCTCATCCAGGGAGCGCTTGAGCGCGGGCTGGTCCACATCATGCTGGTACTGGCCCACCCCGATGGCTTTCGGGTCGATCTTCACCAGCTCCGCCAAGGGATCCATCAGCCGCCTGGCGATGGAGACGGAGCCTCGCACCGTCACGTCCTCCTCCGGGAACTCTTCCCGGGCCGCCTCGGAGGCCGAATACACCGACGCGCCGCTCTCGTTGACCATGACCACGATGGTTTCTCGGGGGAGTCCGAGGCCGCGCACGAAGGTTTCGGCCTCGCGGCCGGCGGTCCCGTTGCCGATGGCCACCGCCTCGATCTGAAAGCGGGCACACAGCGAGAGGAGCGTCTGCGCCGCCTGCTCCTTCTGGCGCTCGGACCCCTCGACGTAAATCACGTCATGGTGCAGGAGCTTCCCCTGCCGGTCCAGGCAGACGATCTTGCAGCCGGTTCGGTACCCCGGATCGATCCCGAGCACGTTCTTGCGCCCGAGCGGCGGCGAGAGGAGCAGCTCGCGCAGGTTCGCCGCGAACACCCGGATGGCTTCCGCATCCGCGCGCTGCTTCAGCTCCAGCCGCGTTTCGGTCTCGATCGAGGGGCCGAGCAGGCGCTTGTAGCCGTCCTCCACCGCCAGCCGGACCTGCACCGCGGCCGCGCTCTCGTTCTTGACGAATCGCCCGGCGAGCAGGACCAGCGCCTCGGCGTCGGGCGGGGCGACACGGAGCGACAGAAACCCCTCGTCCTCCCCGCGGCGCATGGCCAGAATGCGATGCGACGGCGCCTTGGCCGCCGGCTCTTCCCACTCGAAGTAATCCCGGAACTTTGCGCCTTCGCTTTCTTTCCCGGCCACGGCGCGCGATCGCAGGATCCCCTTCCCCACGTAGAGGGTGCGCATGGCCGTGCGGGCATCCGTATCGTCGCTGACCCGTTCCGCCAGGATATCCCGCGCACCGGCCAGGGCCCCTTCAGCGCTCGTGATCTCGTGCTCCGGGCTGAGGAACGGCTCCGCTGCCGCCAGCGGGTCGAGTGCCGGGTCCTGCGCCCAGAGGAGATCGGCCAGCGGCTCCAGCCCCTTTTCCCTGGCGATCATGGCCCGCGTGCGGCGCTTGGGCCGGTACGGCTGATAGATGTCTTCCAGGTTGGGCAGCGTTTCTGCGGCCTCCAGTGCTGCCCGGAGTTCATCGGTGAGCAGCTCCCGCTCTTCCAGGGACTTCAGAATGGCGTCGCGCCGCTCGGTCAGGGCCTGGAGCTGTTCCAGGCGGTCGCGAATCTGGGTGATCGCCACCTCGTCCAGGGACCCGGTGGCCTCTTTCCGATAGCGCGAAATGAAGGGAATGGTGGCGCCGTCCGCCAAGAGCAGCGCCGTCGCGTCCACCTGGCGCTCCTGCAGGGACAGCTCTTGCGCGATCTTCTGCACAAAACGATCGGCCATGCG
>DATJQT010000048.1:0-5825 GCA_035505475.1 Vulcanimicrobiaceae bacterium | reverse complement strand
GAGGGCCGCCCGAGTGAGTAGGCACGGTTGCCCGGTCAGCCAGCCGGTCAGCGCGACCAATCCCGCCCCGATCAGGAGGCGGAGGCTGGTGATCTCGATCGGAGGCAACGCGCCGGCCCAGCGCACGAAGACCGCGCCGGTTGAAAAGCAGACCGTGGCGAGCGCCGCCTGGCCGATGCCGGTGCGTTCTTCAGGGGTCATGGGCGGGGACGGTAACACACTGGCTGCCGCCCGTCGAGCGCCGGTGCGTCTCGAGCGGTCCGCCGCGCCTTGCGGATTGGGCCAAAGCGTTTGACAATAAAGATAATCGCATGTTACAAGGAGCCGCATGGCCGTCCCCCAGCGCCACGTGTATACCGTCAGTTCGCTGACTTCCGAGGTCAAAGCTGTTCTAGAGGACGGCTTTTCCGCCATCTGGGTCGAAGGCGAGCTCTCCAATTTCAAGCACCATACCTCCGGCCACATGTACTTCACGCTCAAAGACGACCAGGCGCAGCTGCGCGGCGTGATGTTTCGTGGCGCAAACCGGTTCTTGAAATTCCAGCCGACCGACGGGTTATCGGTGTTGGTGTACGGCACCCTGACGGTGTACGAGCGGCGTGGGGAATACCAGATCACGGCCGAGTTCATCGAGCCAAAAGGCGTCGGGGCGCTCCAACTCGCCTTCGAACAGCTGAAAGCCCGGCTCGAAGCGGAAGGGCTCTTTGCTGCGTCCCGCAAGCGGCCGATTCCGCGCTTGCCCCGGAAGATCGGTATCATCACCTCGCCGACCGGCGCAGCCATTCGGGACATGCTCTCGATCATCGAGCGGCGGTTCGGTGGGCTCGCCATCCTGATTCACCCCGTGCTCGTGCAGGGGCCCGCCGCCGTGCCGGACATCGTGGCGGCCCTGCGGCGGATGGGCGCCCGGACGGACCTAGACGTGCTCATCCTCGCCCGGGGAGGCGGGTCGCTGGAGGATCTCTGGGCCTTTAACGACGAGCGCGTCGCCCGCGCGATCGCCGCGTCCCCGCTCCCGGTCGTCTCGGCCGTAGGTCACGAGACCGATGTTACGATTGCCGATTTCGTGGCCGATCTGCGTGCACCGACGCCCTCGGCGGCCGCCGAGCTGGTCGTCGGGCAGCGGGACGAGTTTCGCCAGCGAGTGGACGAGTTGATCGGCCGGGGGACGGCGGCGACGGAGCGCGCGGTGACCGACCGACGCGGGCGGGTAGATATGCTGACCCGCCACCTCGCCCTCCTCAGCCCGGCCGCCCGGCTGGCGCGGCAGGCGGAGCGGCTGGAAGGCCTCCGGCATCGGCTCTCCGCCTGGTGGCACCTGTTTCACACGGTGCGCATGGAGCGCCTGGGGCGGGCGGCCTCTAAGCTGCAGTCGCTCAGCCCGCTCGGCATTCTCGCCCGCGGATATAGCATCTGTTTTACCCTGCCCGAACGCCGCATCATCCGGGCAGCCGATGAGGTCAGTGTCGGCGGCCAGGTTGCGGTTCGGCTCGACCGCGGCGAAGTGAGGTGCGTGGTCCAGTCGATTCGCCGAGAGGATCTCGGATGAGTGAATTGAGCTTCGAAGACACACTTGCGCGGCTCGAGGCAGTCGTCCTCAAGCTGGAATCAGGTGACCTTCCCCTCGCAGAAGCCCTCCAGGCGTTCGAGGAAGGGGTCGGCCTGGCCCGCGTCTGCAGCGCACGGCTAGACGACGCGGAACGGCGTGTCCATCTTCTGACTCGGACCCCGGACGGCGAGGATGCGGAGATCCCGTTCACCGTCCCGGGCGGAGCCCCCGATGCCTGATACCCGTGCATACCAGTCCCTGACCGAGATCATGACGGAGTACCGCGAGCGGGTCGACGCGGCGCTCGACCGTTGGCTGCCTCAGGCGGATACGCCCCCCGCCACAATTCACGAGGCGATGCGCTACAGTGTCTTTGCCGGTGGAAAGCGCCTCCGCCCGATGCTCGCGCTGTGTGGGGCCGGGGCTGTGGGCGGTAAGTTGGCCGCGGCCATGCCGGCCGCAGTCGCGCTCGAACTGATCCATACGTATTCGCTCGTCCACGACGATTTGCCCGCCATGGACGATGACGATTTTCGGCGGGGCCGTCCCACCTGCCACAAAGTGTACGGCGAAGCCGTGGCAATTCTTGTCGGCGACGCCTTGCTGACGCACGCGTTTCAGGTGTTGTCCGATCCGGCGGCCGACGGGATTGCGCCGGCCGCACGGCTGCAAATCGTGCACGAGATCAGCGCCGCCGCCGGGAGCGTAGGCATGGTCGGCGGACAGACCATGGACATGCAGGCCGAAGGCCAGGCGCTCGACGGCCCGACGCTGCTCACGCTCCACGCGAAGAAAACGGGGGCGCTGCTCCGCGCATCGGTGCGGGTGGGTGGATTGGCCGGCGGGGCCGACGAGGCGCAGAGCGCCGCCCTGACGCGCTACGGGGAGCGGATCGGCCTGGCGTTTCAGATCGTGGACGATATCCTCGACATCGAGGGCAACACCGCCGAACTGGGCAAGACGGCCGGCAGCGACGTCCGGAAACACAAGGCAACGTACCCGGCCGTGTTCGGATTGGAGCAAGCTCGGGCTGACGCCGCCCGGCTGTTGACGGAGGCGAAAGAGGCGCTCGCGCCGCTCGGTGCCGGGGGCGCGATCCTGAACGCACTGGCCGATTTCGTCGGCCAGCGCCGGTCGTAACAGAGCGGTTCAAGAGTTTGAGGTGCAACGTTCAAGGCCACCCTTGAACCTTGAACCGATCTTCATAGGAGGAGGCCCGTGTACCTGGAGCACATCGATTCTCCACAGGACCTCAAGAAGCTGGAGCGCTCGGCACTCCCGGTGTTGGCAGAGGAGATGCGCGCGCTGATCATCAAGACCGTGGCGAAGACCGGCGGGCATTTGGCGTCGAATCTGGGGACGGTCGAGTTGACCCTGGCTTTGCACTGGGTCTTTAACTCGCCCGAGGACAAGCTGGTCTGGGACGTCGGCCACCAGGCGTACCCGCACAAGCTCCTGACCGGCCGGCGCGACGTGTTCCCCACCCTGCGTCAGCCGGACGGGATGAGCGGGTTCACGAAACGGCTCGAGAGTCCGCATGACCCGTTCGGCGCCGGCCATGCAGGGACGGCGCTGTCGGCGGCGCTCGGCATGGTCGCCGCCCGGGAGCTTTCCGGTGAGAAGTACAAGGTGGTTGCGGTGATCGGCGACGGCGCGCTCACCTCCGGACTCGTCTGGGAGGGACTGAATCACGCGGGGGCGCTCAAGCGGAACCTGCTGGTGGTGTTGAACGACAACACCATGTCCATCTCGAACAATGTGGGCGCGGTTTCGGCCTACCTGAACCGCGTCTTGATGGGCCCGCTGGCCACGCGCGTCCGGAGCGAAACGCAGCACATCCTGGGCGCGATCCCCGGCGTCGGCTCGCGCGTTATCGGGATGGCAAAGCGCGTCGAAGAGATGGCCAAGGGCTTGGTCACGCCCGGCGTCCTGTTCGAAGAGCTCGGCTTTAATTACGTCGGCCCGATTGACGGCCACAACTTGGAGCACCTGATTACGACGATGGATTTTGCGGCCCGGCTGACGGGACCCATCCTCCTGCACGTCGTCACCACCAAAGGCAAGGGCTACGCCCCCGCCGAGGGGGACGCCGTCAAGTGGCATGGGGCGGCCCCGTTCGAGGTCGAGACGGGCGCCTTCAAAAAGAAGGCCGCGCCGATCACCTACACCGAGGCGTTTGCGCAGGCACTGATCCGAGAGGCCGATGAGGACGAGCGCATCCTGGCGATCACGGCTGCGATGGCGGAAGGCACCGGCCTGGTCAAGTTCAAGCAAGCGCATCCGACGCGATTCTTTGACGTCGGCATTGCCGAACAGCATGCGGTGACGTTCGCGGCGGGGCTGGCGACCCAAGGTTTTCGGCCCGTGACAGCGATCTACTCGACGTTCCTGCAGCGAGGGTACGATCAGGTCATTCACGATGTGTGCCTGCAGGGGCTCCCGGTCGTCTTCGCGCTCGATCGGGCCGGCATCGTCGGAGACGACGGTCCCACGCACCAGGGCCTCTACGATCTGGCGTTCCTGCGCCCGGTGCCCAACCTCGTCATCTTGGCGCCCAAAGACGAAAACGATCTGCAGCACTGCTTGAAGACGGCCCTGAATGCTGGCGGGCCGGCGGCCATCCGGTTCCCGCGCGGTTCCGGGCTGGGCGTCCCGATCGATCAGGCTGCTCGGGAGTATCCGCTCGGGACCGCCGAACTGTTGCGAGACGGGGACGACGTCCTGCTCCTGCCGCTTGGACCGATGGTCGAACCCACCCTGCAGGCGGCCCAGCGACTCCACGAATCGGGCCTTTCGGCGGCAGTGGTGAATCCGCGGTTTGTGAAGCCGCTCGATCGGAGTCTCATTCCGGACCTCGCGCGCCGTATCCGACGCGTCATCACGATCGAGGAACACATGCTGGCCGGCGGATTCGGGTCGGCGATCCTGGAGCTTTTCGCCGAGCTCCACCTCACGGATGTTGAGGTGGTCCGGCTCGGCGTCCCCGACCTGCTCGTCGAGCAAGGAAACCCCGTTGCGCTTCGCGCCCGGTTTGGCCTCTCGTCCGATGGCATTCGGTCCGCGGCAGAAGCGTTGGTGAATGGTCGGACGGTTACGCGCCTGCGCGGAGAAGGGGTGGGGTAGATGCCGGCCCGGTGCCGAGCCGATCTGCTCTTGGTCGAGCGGGGGCTCTGCGCCAGCCGGGCCGATGCGCAGCGGCTGATCCTGGCAGGAAAAGTACACGCGGCTGGCCGCCGCCTCGATAAACCGGGCATGCTGGTTCCCGCGGATGCACCGGTCGAGGTCAGCGGGCCGGCGCATCCGTTCGTGAGCCGCGGCGGCGTCAAGCTGCAGCACGGTTTAACCGTGTTTGGCGTCAGTCCTGCCGGCCGGATCTGTTTGGATGTCGGCGCGTCCACGGGCGGCTTCACGGATTGTTTGCTGCAGGCCGGAGCGCGGCAGGTGATTGCCGTGGACGTGGGCTACGGCCAGTTCGACGCCCGGCTGCGGCGGGATGCGCGGGTACTTCTGCTGGAACGGACCAATATTCGGCATCTGGAGACGTTGCCGGTTTTGCCGGACCTGGCCGTGATCGACGTCTCGTTTATTTCGCTGGCGCTCGTGCTTCCCCCGGTCCTCCGGTTGCTGGGCGGCCCGCGCGAGATCGTCGCGCTGATCAAGCCGCAGTTCGAAGTGGGAAAAGGCCGGGTGGGAAAGGGTGGCGTGGTCCGGGATCCGGCACTTCACCGGGTTGCAATCAACCGCGCCGTGTCGGCTGCCGCGGAACTGGGATTACGCACGCGTGGTATTACCGCATCGCCGCTCTTGGGGCCGATGGGCAACCGCGAATTCCTGATTCACCTCGTGGCCGGCGACGGCTCCGATAATGTTGATGGCCTGATCGAGAACGCTCTGGCGGGGTGAGGCAATGGCGTTTCGGCGGATCGGGATCGCCGTCAAACCAAAAAAGAACGAAACCGGGCCGCTCGTCCGCGAGCTGCAGACCTGGCTGACGGACCGGGGCTACGAAGTCCTCCTCGACCCAGACGCCGCTGCCGCTTGCCAATGCGGCCCCGGCGCAACCCGGGCGGATGTCGTCGCGGCGGCGGACCTGATGATCGTCCTGGGCGGGGACGGGACCATGCTGGCCATCGCGCGGCTGGTCGGTCCGCGAGAGGTGCCGATCCTCGGCGTGAACCTCGGTGGCCTCGGGTTCTTGACGGAAGTCACCGTCCCCGGACTGTTCGACACGCTGGAGCGCGTCCTCGACGAGCAATACTCGATCAGTCGGCGGATT
>DATJQT010000047.1:0-6027 GCA_035505475.1 Vulcanimicrobiaceae bacterium | reverse complement strand
TTCGGTTCGTTCCGCATACCCTTTTGGGCGTTGAATTCCTGTTCCTTGGCGGTGAACGTGAACGGCTGGGCGCAAACCGCGCAGGTCAATGTTTTGTCCTGAAACGTCATCGGCCCCTTCTTCCCTCGGCGCGGGATATTCAGGCGTTCACACTACCCGACCACGGCGCGTCTGACTACAGCCAATATTGCTCGCCGGTGCATGGCGCATAGAGCATAGCGCCCGGTGCTTTGCGCTCGGCGCTTAGCGCTTCGCGTCCTTCAGTTCGCTCGGCGCTATCGTCGGCTTTTCACCCAGGCGCGGAAGAGGGGGTCGAGGAAGAAGTATTGCTGCCGGTAGCGGCTGATCAGTTCCTGGTTCTGCAAGCCCTCGAGGGCCCGCTGCACCGAAGAGAGCGGTCCGAGCGCGTAGGTTCTCCGGACGTCCTCACGGCCGATTCGCTCCGGCTCGTTCGCGACGGCGCGCAGCACGGCGCGTTGCCGGAGTGTGACCTGCTCCCACAACCGCTCATAGACCTGGCCCATGCTGGCCACGAGTTGATTCGTGACGGCCGCGATGTGCGTGACGTCCAATCGGGAGAGGCGGGTTAATTCCGCGTGATCCCACACTTCGTGCGCCAGCCGCTGGACATCGTAGGGAATGAGGTCCGCCGTGGACAAAAGAAGATCGATGGCTGCCGGTGTGATCGTTCGTTTCCGCCGGGCAAACTGCGCCGGGACGTACTCTTGCCAGACCGCCTTCGGAATCCGATCCAGAAAGAGCGTGGGGCCGGCCTTGAAGAACGGGCTCTTCGGCGCCAGCATCGCCTCCATCATGGTGGGCTGAGACCCGGCGAACACGTAGCCGACCTGGCGCTGGCGCTGCGCGGCATCCCGGATCAGGCGCTGCACCGCCCCCCCATCGAAGTCATTGACCTGCTGGAACTCGTCGAGCGCGACAACCATCCGAAATCCGCCATGCTGGGTGAGGGACTCCGGAAGGCGGAAGATCTCCTGGGGGTGCCGGACCTCTTGCTGCGCCCCACGGGCGAGCCCGAAGCCCATTGCGCCCGTCGGCCCGACCCGGATCTCGGGCTGATACGTTTCCAGGAAACGCGCGATCCAGCGCTTCGCCTGCTCGTACGGCCCGGCAGCCCGGGTGACCGCCCCGGCAAACCCCTCCAGGAACGCGGTGAAGTTGGTAAATCCGTCCACCGAGAGCGTCACGACCCGGAAGCCTCGCTTCGCGAGCCGCCGCAAGACATGGGCGATCAGCGCGCTCTTGCCGAACCGGCGTGGTGACAGCAGGAACACCTTTTGGGCGTCGGCGAGGTCGCGCTCCAGCTCTCGCGCCTCGGTGTCCCGATCAATGAACGCCTCGTCGGTCAAGGTCTCGCCGAAGACGAACGGATTATTCATGGGACCCTCGTCCGGTGTCTGCCACGGCCAGCACCGATACGCTCATCACATCGACGCACAATGGCGCACCGCAGAATTGCGTATACGCTACGCTGAAACGCGGTGTCTGTCAATGTGAGGATATTGAAGGGGTTCAGGGGGCAGTGGCGTACTCTGAACAGGATGCAGATGTCAGGCGGCAGCCGGCAGCGGAGTTGCGCAGGCTCCCCGTGCGGGCGAAAAGGCGAAGAGGCGCGCCCCGGGCGCTATGCTGCGCGGGGGCGGACCTGGGATTCGATGGCCGCGCCCGCCGTTCGGCGGACCCCGGCGGAGCTCGTAATCGGACTGAAGGGCGAGCCAGAGCTCGGCGGAAACCCCGAAGTATTTCCCCAGCCGGAATGCGGTATCCGCGGTGATGGCGCGCATGCCATTTACGATGGCGCTGATCCGGTTCGGCGGCACCTCCAGGTCACGATGCCTATGCGTGTTGAAGGGAAGGGCACTACAGGTTCGCCGTTCGGCCTGAAGTCGAGCGGTCCTTCGGGTGATGGGTTAGGTCGTGGAGTGATCGGAACGGGAGGAGCGAAGGGCGAGCGACGAGTGATCGGTCACGAGCCTCGGGCGCCCGCCTGGGCAGCGCGTGCCCTGCGGGTCGGATCGCTACCTGCGGGATCGTGTGTGCGTCCCGGCCGGCTGCCCCTGGGCGGCACCTTTCTCCGTGTGCCTCCGCCACTCTTCGGTCAGGTCGACGATGCGCCCGCCCTTCATCACGTACACGGGAGTCCCTGTGCGCCGGCCGAGCACCCGGGCCCGGCGAGCGGCTCGGCGCAAGGCAATTTCGGCAGAGAGAAGGTCGGGGTCCTGTGACCGCAAGAGCGGACCGTTCATCGATTGTCTCCAGACGACACGGGGAGGGGACGAGGACCCGACGTGTCGTACGCAATCCAACTATCGACGATCTGGCGATAGATGGATTCGAAATGACGCCAGCCGGCATCAAACCGGCGACGGACCACATCGTTAGGGACGGCGTGCCCGCCTTGAGCGACGCGCGCCGAGACCCGGGCGAGGGCTAAATCCGCCGTGGGCAACCGCAGGAAAATAAGTTTTACATGATATCCGGCGGCCCGCCACCGGGGAATCCAGCGCACATATTAGCGGCCTGCCAGTGTTGTCTCGAAGGCAAAGCTCTCACCCGCGCGGACTCGCCGTCGTATCTCTTGCAGCATCACGCGCCCAGCCTGGAGAGCAGCCCGGTCCGGATTGAAGGGCGAGAGGCCCGCCGCGATGAGATCGACGTTGTTGAAATCAGGGCAACCGGCCTCGTGCGGCAAGTATTCTTGGGCAAAGGTGGTTTTCCCGGCGCCGTTCGGGCCGGCGATGATGACAACTCGCTTGAGGTCCCCCACCGCTCACAATCCCCGGATCACGCCTCAGCGCTGATTTCTGCTATCCTAATGAAAGGCTCCCGGCGAGGCAACGGAAAAGGGCGGCCCCGAAGTGGGTGAGAGGACGAGCGGGTGAATGAAAGAGAGCTGAGGCAGTGCGAAGCAGCGGGCAGGCGGCAGTGGGCAGCTCTGGGCCGGACGAACAGGACACAACCAGGAGGGCAAGCCGAGAGCTCAGCGGAAACCCCGAAGTATTTCCCCAGCCGGAGTGCGGTATCCGCGGTGATGGCGCGCATGCCATTTGCGATGGTGCTGATCCGGTTCGGCGGCACCTCCAGGTCACGGGCCAACCGGGTAACGCTGATCCCGAGTGGGCGCAAAAACTCCTCGCGGAGAATTTCGCCCGGCGGGATAGGCTCGAGCGCGGCCCGGGGCCGGCGGCGGGGCTTAGTGGTCGTCGGCGATTTCGACATCGTAGGTATCAACCTGTTCGTATCTCGGGACCGTGCGCGTGATCGTGCACGGCGCAAGACGCTCGGCGCCAGTTGCGGCGATCGCCGAAAATGATATCCGACAGCGAAAGACAAAGCCCGTTCGAGCTTCGACGAGCTCAGTACGAACGCTAAGAGGTCTTTCTCCCACTCGCCTCTCACCCACTCTCCAACGCCGCTGCGCTCAGCCGGGCGGCAGCGACGAAGTCCATTCCAATGCTGCTGCCACCTGCCAGCCGCGTGGCTCGGCTTACCCCTCTGCGTTTACGCTCTCTATACTACGCTACTGGTTTCCAGGTCAGCCTCAGCCTCCGACCCGACGCCGCGCAGTCGCGCAGATAGAGGTTGATCAGGGTCTGATGCCGGACGCCGGTCTCTTCGGCGAGTCGCTTGAAATACGCGATGGTCGGCTCGTCGAGGCGGATCGTGACCTGCCGCTTGAGCCGAGCCGCATAGGGATTCCGAGTAGCTTTGGTGAAGTCATATTGTTTTCTCATTGATCCCACCTGTCCGCGTAGAAGGCCGCCTCCGGCTTCGTAGCCTTCCGCGCAGAAATGATTCGGACCGTTTCGTCCCGCCCTCGGTAGCAATGGCAGACGACGAGTAGCTGAAGTGTCGCGCTGAACCCAAGCAGAATGAACCGCTCTTCCTTGCCGGAGTGATCCGGATCCGCAATCCATAGGACTCATTCGTCGTAGAATACGGTCGTCGCCTCCTCGAATGAGACTGTGTGTTTGCGCACATTCTCGCGATTCTTGGCTTCATCCCACTCGATCCGGAGCCCGGCCATGCTTTGCACTATACCGACAAAGTATGTACAGTGTAAATTGGGATGCACTGTGAGTTCACGCCGGGGCCACGGGCTTGAGGGTGCAGGAGGGGTATCGGACAGGGCGGATAGCCATGCACGTCAACGTAGCGACGGCGCGTGAATTCGGGGCGTAAGAAGAAACCCCGCTACCCGCGGACGTGGGACAGCGGGGTGTGCGTCGAGCGACCGCCTACGACTTGAAGAAGAAGGTCGCGGGGTGTGAGGTGTTGGGGGTGCGGGCGTGCTGCGCGTTGGTCTGGCGCGCGGGGATGTTGCCCATGGTGTTCTTCACGACGCGCAGCCCCATCCAGGCCGGCGAGAGGCCGATCGTGCCGATGGACCAGCACTCTTCGCAGATGATCTTCCAGATCTCCTGCGCGATTTTGACCCGCTCGGCTTCCTTCTTGCCGGAGGCAGAGCGCAGCAGCTCCATGGCGCGGACCATCTCCGGATTGCTCGGCTTCTTGCCCTGCTGGCCGCCCGTGACATACCAGCGCGCGAACGGCATGCCCAGCGGGCAGTCCGCGGGATCCACGGGCAATACATAGCGGGGATACAAGTACAGGTACTCGGAGCCCCCCACCGTCCAGAAGTAGATCTGGTGCTCCGCATTGGCGCTTCGGGTGATGGCGAGGTTCCGCTCGGTTTCCTTCACCTCGGTGTCAATGCCGATCTTCGCCCACTGCTGCCTGATCATCTCTGCGCACTGCGTGAACGGAATGAACTGCGCGCCGAGCGTGGTCACCTCCACGCGGACCCGCCCCTTGCCGTCGGTGCGCAGCCGGAAGCCTTCGGTATCCTTCTTTGTGAGCCCCGCTTTGTCGAGCAGCGCGTTGGCCTGCTTGATGTCCAGGGTCGCCCACTTCTTCCGGTACTCCTTCCCTGGACTGGTGGGAGAGTCATCGGGCGGGGCGCACGAGCCCGGCGTCCCCAGGCCCAGCCAGAAGGCCTCGTTGAGCTGGTCGCGGTCGATGCCCATGGACAGCGCGCGCCGGAAGTCGCGGGTGTTGAGCCACTTGGCGATCTCCGGGTCGCCCTCGTACGCCGTGTTGACGAGCAGCGCCGCGTCCCCGCCGCTCTGCGAGGTGTCGAGGTGGATGCTGTAGTTACCCTTCTTCTGGTTCTCGATCAGGACGGGCAGCTTGGGCAGGCTGATGTGCCGCTCCTGCAGATCGTACTCGCCGCTGATCGCTCGCAGGTTCAGGACCTCCAGGTTCTCGGCCAGGGCCAAGGCGATCCGGTCAATGTAGGGGAGCTGGTTGCCGGCCGTGTCCACCGCCCAGTAGTACGGGTTGCGTTCCAGGTTCCAGTTCGGCGTGTTGATCGGGCTGGTAGTCCGCCATGGACCCAGCGTCGGTAGCTCGGGGTTGAGCGTCCAGTTGGTCCGGTTGCGGATATAACTGACCCAGCCGTCGAAGCCCGCCGCCTTGGCCTTGCGCGTGACCTCGTCTTCCGACGAGAACTTGGGGAGGAACTGCTTCAGGTAATGGGCCGGGGCGTAGCCGCCCATGAAATTGGCACGCGCCATCCCGGTCGCTTGTCCGCCGCCGATCAGCGTGTCCCCCGCCAGAATATCCACGAAGAGGAAATACGGCTCCGGGAACTCGAAGACCACGGTGTAGTCGTCGCGCTTGGAGACGCGCGCGGGCTTCCCGTTGACGAGCAGTTCCGGAATCGGCGTCGGCACGAGCGCCTTGTTCTGGTACAGCTCCTCGACCCAGAAGAGGACGTCGTCGGCCGTGAAGGGCTTGCCGTCCGACCACTTCAGGCCCTTGCGCAGGAACAGAATGCAGATCTTGCCGTCGTCGCTGAGTCGCCAATCCTTTGCGAGCGCCGGGGCGACCTTGGTGCCGGTGTAGTCCCACATCAGAAACTTGTCGGTCGAGACGATGCGGTTGCCGTTCTCCGTGTCCGCCGGCCCGGTGAACCCGCGCCGCCACCGGCCACCGTACTTGCCGATT
>DATJQT010000046.1:0-9890 GCA_035505475.1 Vulcanimicrobiaceae bacterium | reverse complement strand
CATCTCCCGACCCCGGGCTCATCCGTGACGTTTGGCCGAGGCGGAACCGCTCCGTCACATGAGAAAGCAAGTGGGTGCGCGCCGCCGAGAGGACCTCGGCCTTGATCGCATCCCACCAGTACTGGACCAGGACGTCGTCCTTGGGCAGGTCCACCTCATCCATTTCTCGCCCGCAGGTCGCCACGTAGGGAAAGACGCGCTGGACGGTTTCCAGATTGCGCCGCAGCATCCGGCTGGTGAAGGTGATCCCGTTAATCCGGACGGTGTCGTCCCCGCGCGCCTCGATAAACGTTTCGGCATAGAGAGCCTTGGGCCGCGCGACGGCTCGCGCCTGATCGAGCAATGCGCCGAATGCAGCGGCATCGTCCGACTCGGGCGCGATATGGACACGGGCCATCAGCTCCGCGTCGGAGAGGACCGGCACAATCTGCGTCAGCGCGTGCATGGCGGCTCCACAGGTGTCGCGGGACAGGGGTACGTCCGTGTGATGCGGGCGGAGCCTAACGCCAGCGCACAACCGTGTCAAGCAACCGACGCTTAGCAGGCTGCTGAAAAAGGCCCATCTGCGGCGTTACGGAGCTCCCGCGGCGCTGCGACGTACATGCTAAGTACGCCTCGCACCTCGGATCGCCCCGAGCCTTGCACCTGAGCCTTTTTGAGCCGCCTGGCAAAAAGCGGGTTTTTTAGGACCCTGATAGGAGGAGTGGTCCGAATGGAAGCCAATCGGTTGCTGCGCTATTGCGATCGCGGGCACGTTGACAGCTGCGCGATAGACTTTCAGTCTCGGTGCTGCTGCGGGTACACCTGCCTCACGGTTCCTCTCGGGCCACGTCTAGTTTGGCGGGTCCTCGATTCACCGCTTCCCAATATTCTCACCAGTTGTGCGCTCGAATGCAGCAAGGTAGGGTCGTGTCACCCACGATTGTGGGCCGCGTCGCCGGCCGGGCCACCTGCACCGTCGCATCGGCGAGCTGCTTTCCGCTTGGCGTGTTCTGTCCGTGCTTGCGCAGCGTCCGTGTGCAGCTCGAGGAAGTGAACGCTGCCCTGCCCGCTGGGGCCCGCTACCCGATGAGGACAATTCAGCACCGCGTCAGAACACAAGGCGAAAGTCAGACAGGCAAAGGGGGAGGGGACGTTGGAAGGTGGACCTACTGGACGTCCAACGCCGGCTGAGCCGGCTGCGACGACCAGATCCGCTGGATCCGCTCTTCCATGTCCTGGAAGCTGATCAAATTGTCGGGATTCTGATTGACGACATCCACCCCGCGGAGGAGTGCCCGCCGGACCAGGTATTCCTTCCCGCCCTCATGGATCAGTCCGCGAATCGTGAACAGGTCATTACGAAGTCGGCACCAGATGCCAATCTTCCGATACGGATACTGCTTAAACATCGCCGTGATCCAGGTGTTCAGCGGGCTCGCCGCGCCTGTTCCCAGAATCGAGATGTTCTCGATGGCATCCACGCTGATCCACTGCTCGACCCCGGGCACGTCTGCCGATTCCAGGGTCAGCGTGAAACTCGCCGGCTGTCCGGCTTGCATGGCGAAGTCCTGAAGCGACCCGTGGATGACCCCCGACATGCTGCCGATGGTGATTTTTTGCGTCAACTGCTGCAGGTTGATGTTGCGAAAGACAATGTCGCCGCCGATCGTCCGGCTTGGCAGCCCGATCCGGTCCACAAAGAAGTTGGTCAGTTCAATATCCCCTCCGAAGACGTTGATGGAACCGCGCCCGGTCGAGGCCACCCTGCCGTTGGCGTATTCCATGCGGCCGAAATCGGCGTTGATGGTGCCGGGGATTTCGACACCGGTCATGCGGCGCGTCAAGCGGCCGAGGTCCACACCCGCAATCGTGACGGCAAAGCGGAAGCGCGTCGGGAACAGCACATCATCGAGGCGGAGATCGCTGAGACGCACCTCGCCACCAAAGAACGGGAGCACGACGGGCTGGGGCACCTCCAAGGCATTCTGGCTGATGAGCACGGGGACGGTGAGGCTCTCGATCGCCAGTCGCCTGCGCTGAATGGCATGAAAGCGAATCGAGCCGGGCACTGGTGGTGCCGCTGCTTGGGGCGCGGGATAGGCGAGCTGAAACGGCAGCTCCGCCGCGATGTCTTGGATATTGAGCTGGAGGCCCGGCGCATGCACGGTGGTGTCCGCAAGCTGAAAGGTTCCCGCAATCGCCGTCTGGCCCGGCTCGTGGCGAACGCTGGCCTGGAGCGACGAATGGCCGGTCACGGACAAGCCCTGCAGGGACGGCGAAGATGATTGCAAATCTGGCGGCACAAAGGCCTCGACCAGCTTCGCGTGGGACAGGTCGGCGATGCGCAGCGCGGCAGACCACTCGTGACCTGATCCGTCGAGATCAAACGTGTAGCCGCCGGTCTGGAACAGATCCAGTGCGCCCCGGACCGTATAGGCTCCGCCGGTCGTGAGCTGGCCGGCGGCGGTCAGGGCCATCCGGCGGTCGGTCAGGTTGTTATAGTATGTGCCCCACAGGAACTCGCCGCCGCGCTCCTCCGACTCCAAGCTGAAGGCCAGGGTATCGGGTGCGGCATACTGCAGCTTCAAAACCAAGCGCCCGCTCATGCCTTGGCCGGCGCGGTTACCATCCGGAGAGCTGAACCCACCGCCATCGAATGCCAGGGTCAGCGTTCCTCCGAAGGCCAGCCGGTCTGTGTAGGTCCCCGTGACGTTCAGATCCGCCGCGCCCTTCCCTTGGACACTCCACCCGCGGTAGTCCTCGGGGAGGAATGGCTGCATGATCGTGAGAAGGTTGGCAAACTCGACCGGCGTGGTTTTGAGGTCCGCCGTCCACGGATTGTCGCCCTTGAGCGTCGCTTCCACCGTTCCGGTCAGCACGCCCAGCCGTGGCCCTTCCCCGCGCAATCCGCTGATCCCGAATGTGTCGGTGGCCTTGTCATACGCCAGGTCCCCGGCGAGCGAGAATCCGGCCAGCGCGATGGACTGCCCCCCGACCGCGAGACGGCCGGACTCGACAGCCAGCGCCACGGAGCCTTTTCCGGACGGTCGGGGATAGAGCCCCGTCAGCTCGACATTGGCCGTGACGGTCCCTTCCGCAGTGACTTCGCCATAGCTCGCCGAAAACGCCGTGCGCAGCGCGATGCTTCCGCCCGCCGCGCTCGACAGGTTCCGCACCGTGAGATCGGCCCGGCGCAAGTGCAGCCGCTCTGGGCCGGTCGCAAACGTGAGCTGCACCTCGGCGTTCTGGATGCGCAGCAAGCGCACGTTCGGCAGATTCTTGAGCGACACCAAGCCGGGCGAGGCGTCTGCGCCCCCAAGCCGATACGTGAATTGGGGGTTGCGCAGGTCGAGGCTTTCGATTTCACCCTTGAGCAGCATGGCGAGCGAGTTCTGGGCCGTCAGTCTCGCGGCGGCGAGCACGACCTGCCCATCCTGCAGCCGCGTCACTGTCACCCCCGAGAGCGAGCCCGAGAGCGAGGGAGAAAGGGCGACCGTGTCTGCGCGGATGTCGTACCCGAACAGGCGTCCGACCCGATTGACAGCGAAGGGTGAATGCAGGAGGGCAAATCCGCCGCCACAAATGACGGCGAGACATCCGAGCAGGACGATGACCCCGAGAACGGCCGGTCGTTTCATCGCTCAGCCCTCAGTGTACCATAGCCCGTCAGCGGCCATTCGGCCATTGCGCAATATTACCGCGGTTCGGTCCACACTGCACGTAGGGCACGGAGCACGTGGCGCAGCTCGGCCGAGGAACGGACCAGATGGCAGGACTTGCTGACCATCAGATCCACCGGCTCGGCGCCCGGACGCGCGCGCAAATCATCCAGGTAGCCGATCAGGGGGACGCCGCGCGCAAAGCCGTACCCGATTTCCCAGGCCGTGCCCGGATCCACGCTCGGGCCGTTCAGAATAGCCACCACGGCATCCGCGCGCCGCAGCGCGGCCACGTCCGCCCGAAACACGGCAGTCGGTGTCCGCCCACGGACCCCGATCAGGCCACCGTCACGGTGCGGAAGAAAGGTGTCGAAACCGGCCCGACGGCAAATGCCATCCACGCCTTCCGCCTGCGCCCGCTCCGCAGCATTGAACAGCGGCCCCGCGATGTACGTCAACGGCTTGCGCTTCGCTCTTGCTGCCGGCATGCCTGCCTCCCCGATCTTCACGCGCGATGTTCGAAAATGCCCGCTCTGCGCCACCACGGCGCAGGCGGGTGGATCCGCAGCGGGCCGCGCCCCGCCCACCGTACCTCAAGAGCGCATCAGCACACACGCGGCAAGGACGAGCACTCCCAGAACACATGTCACGACGTCTCGCGTGTGGAGCCCGATCTCCAGGAACGAGGTCCGCTCGTGTCGAGCGCCGAACCCTCGCGCTTCCAGGGCCTTCGCGAGGTGATCCGTATTCCGCATCGTGTGAAGGAAGATCGGCGCAAGCAACGGCACGAAACTGCGCACCCGCGTCAGGAGCCCGCCCCGCGACAGGTCCAGGCCGCGCGACCGCTGCGCCTCCATCACGGTCAGAGCCGTGCCGATGATCGTCGGCACCATGCGAATCGCCAGCGAGAATGCGAACGCCATACCGAACGGCACGCGCAGCCGGAGCAGTCCGAGCACGATTTCCTCGGTCTTTGTGGTACTCAGGAAGATCAGTCCCGAGACGATCATGGCGTCTATCTTCAGCGCGGCGCCAATCCCGACAGCCATCCCTTCGCGCGTGACGCGCCACACGATCGGGCTGCCGCCCGGCGCGAACACCGACCAGCTGACGATCGAGAGGACGGCGATCGTGGTCAACAGCACCCAGATCCGGCGTAGGTTCCCCAGGGCCCTCCCGAGTCCTCCGTACACAGCCAGAACGCACAGCAGGAGCAGAAGCTCCGCCACGCGTGCAAACAAAATGGGAAGCACAAAGCTTTCCAGAAGCAGGAACAGCTTCGTCCGCGGATCGAGCCGGTGGACGGGACTGTCGATATCAATATAGAGGAACAGACTCATGGCTGATGGCTCACGCCTGAAGAGAAATGTCGAAATTCGGATTGCGAATTTGGAACCGGGCCCTTTCTCCCTTGCTCCCTTGCGCCTCGTCGCCTCGTCGCCTCTTCGCCTTTGCGCCTTTTCGCCCCTGCTCCCGCGCCCCCCGGCTCCCCGGCTCTCAATCCGTGCGTTCCAGCGCGCCGCATAACTCTTCCAGGCGCAGCGCCGGAACGCCGAGGTGGTGCGCCGCCTGGATGAGGGGCGGGGGCGTGAGCCTGAGGCGATCCAGCAGTCCGGCATCCGAAAACAATGTGCGCGTCGGCAGGTCGGTCGCAATCCTGCCATCCTGCATGACGATGGTCCGCCGGGCATGCGCCGCCGCGACATCAATAGCGTGCGTCACGATGACGATGGTGTGACCTGACGCGTTCAGTCGCTCGAGCAGGGCCATCATGCCGTGCAGCTCTTCGTAATCGAGTCCAGTCGTTGGCTCGTCGAGGATGATCACCTCCGGTTTCGTGGCCAAGGTCGCGGCCACTGCCACTCGTTGCCGTCCGCCTTTGCTCAACACAAAAGGGTCCAGATGCCCCATACCGGACAGCCCGACTGCCTCTAACGATTCTGTGACCCGCGCCGCCACCTCCGTCTCGGTCCATCCGTGCATTCGCGGCCCGAACGCGACCTCGTCCCAGATGTTTTCCGCGAAAATCTGGTGGTCGGGATTCTGAAACACGAGGCCGACGCGACGACTGAGCGCGGCAGGTGTGTGTGCGCCGACCGGCTCGCCGCCGATCCGGACTTCGCCCGCAGTCGGCGTGAGAATGCCGTTGCACAGCTTCATGAATGTCGTCTTTCCGCTGCCATTCTGTCCAAGCACCGCCACGAACTCGCCCTGTCGAATGGCACAACTGACATCGGCCAGAGCCGTCGTCCCTTCGGGATACCGGAATCCGAGGTCGCGCGCCTCGATCACCGTGTTTCCAACGCTCGGCTCACGCGCGGCGGATAACCGGTCAATTGCGTCCGTCGCGGCGCGCCACCCGGCGCTCTGGATCGCCTGTGCCGCGGAGTATGGATCCGTCGCCGGTCCGCGAACGCCGAGCGTCTGCAAGAGGAGAGACAGTGTGCAGGGCTTGACACCGGCGCCAGCGAGACGCTCGGAATTGCTGCAGAGATCTGTAGGCGATCCGTCCTGGACGAGCCGTCCCGCGTCGAGGACCAGTAGTCGATCGGTCCAGCCGATCTCGTCGGTTTCCGGATCGATGAAGACCAGCGTCACTTCGCGGCGGGCGCGCAGCGTGGCGATGGCGGCGAGCAGATCCCGCCGGCCCGTTGGGTCCAGATCGCTGGTCGGCTCATCGAGGACGAGGACGTCAGGCTCGAGCGCGAGGACCGAGGCGAGCGCCAGCCGCTGTTTCTGCCCGCCCGACAGGGCGGCGGGCGACTTATGCTCCAGATGGCTCAGGCCGACCAGGGCCAGGTACTCGCGAACGCGCCGGACGATCTCCGTGCGGTTGAGGCCCAGGTTCTCTGGCCCAAATGCGACTTCGAGCGCAACATTGGTCGAGAAGAGCTGCGCCTCGAAATCCTGAAACAGAATCCCCACCCGGCCCGCAAGATCGCGGGGGCGGCGCGACCCGACCTCGTATTCCGCGACGACGACGCGACCGGACAGCTCGCCCCGGACGAGGGACGGAATCGTGCCGTTCAGAGTGGCGGCCAGCGTGGATCGCCCCGATCCGCTGCGGCCGAGGAGGCCGACCGACTGGCCTGGTTGAATTTCGAACGAGAGGTCGGTTAAGGCGGGATGGGCTGCCGCACGGTACCGAAAGGAGACACCCTCCAGCCGGATCACGCCAGCACGCAGCCCAGGATGAAGAGTAGGAGGAACGGGAGGACACCCAGCGCCACGCCAAAGCCGGTCGTGCCCGCACCGACGTGGAACGGCAGCGATGCGTACACGCCCGTCGAGAGCAGGATGCCGGTAAGGAGCGCGCCCACCCCGCCGGCCCACATCAACAGCGCGCCGAGCCAGTGATGCTTCGCCCGCGAGATCTCCTCTACAGCGAGGATATCCGTCCAGAGGATGTCCCAGCGTTTCGCCCGCGGGTACAAGAGCGCCAGCAGAAACGGTCCGAGCAGCGCAGCCGCGGCAAAATTATTCAGCGTGATGATCGGCGCGAGGAACCCAAACGGAACCAACCCGAATAAATCCACGCCCCAGGCGATGAAGCTGGCGCACACGGCGCCGGCCAGAAAAGCGGTCAGGACAAACCGCACCACCTGGCGGCCCGACCGGGAGTCCAGCGGCGCGCCGGCGGACCCCGGCCCGACCGGCCCCCACAGCTTGTAGGCGACCAGTCCGTAGAAGAAATTGCCGATGAAGCCAAAGATGCTGCCCAGCCCGAGCGTGCCGAAGAAATCGCCGATCAGATTGCCGAACGCGGCGCCCCACGCCGCGGCCGGGCCGAAGAGCAGGCTGAAGACGACGGGGACGACATTGGCCGGGCGAATTTCCGTGAAGCCGGGGATGAGCGGAATGCCTTTCAGCGGGATAAGGATGGCGGCGTACAGACCGGCAGTAAGCGCCACCAAGACCACCATCTTCGTGTGGCGCCACATCGTGAACACTTCACGCACGCCGATCCTCCACGGGCCTCGACGACCGCGCGTAGGCTAAACACCGCCTGGGCAGGTGTCAAGCGCGAACCGCTGCAATACGCATTGTCCTTGCCGCATGCGAAAGCCTGCGACTACAATGCATCCCCAAGCATGCTGTGCAAGACGGGAGGATCTGATGGCAGACTGCCTTTTCTGCGCGATCGTGGCGGGACAGCGGAAGGCGCACGTGGTGTACGAGAATGCCCACGTGCTGGTGTTCCTGGATATTCACCCCGCGTCGCGCGGGCACCTACTCGTCATTCCCAAGACGCACGCGGAGACCCTGCAATCCCTGCCCGAGCGTGACACCGGTCCGCTCTTCCAAGGCGTGAAGACCGCCATGGGGTTGCTCGAGGCTTCGCTGCGACCCGCCGGCATGAACATCGGCTGGAACCACGGCTGGGCCGCGGGCCAGCGCGTGGACCACCTTCACATTCATCTGATTCCCCGCTATCCCGGGGACGGCGGCGGCGGCATTCAGTCCCTGACGCACAGCTTCGTCACCGAGGAACTGGCCAGCGTTGCCGCGCAAATCAAGGCCGCGCAGTAGCAGGCTGAGGGGGCACGGGCGCAGAGGAGCAGAGGCGAAGAGGCGATTGGACGAAGAAGTGACACCCCGGCACGCGCGATGCCGAAGCAGGTCACACGAACACGATCACGAACAGGGGTTTTCGATCGTCGCTGTCGGATGTCGCTGTCGCCCCGCGGTAAGCGGCTGCCTCAAAAATCAATCTGACGGAAGAGCACCTGACCCGCCCGCATGGTGAGTTGCGGGATCAGTAATGTATTGCCTTCCCACCGCACGCCTTGCGTATCCACGAACTGCACCGGCCGCTCGACCTGCTTGAAGATCGCGATATCCGCACAGGCGCCCGGCGCTAGCGTGCCGATTTCTTCTTCCATTCCTATCAGACGCGCCGGCGTGGACGTCGTGGCCCGGACGACGTCCAGGAGCGGCATCCCCATCGAGAGGTACTTAGACATGACGAACGGCAGCCCGAAGACAGGTTGTTTGTACAAGGTGCGGTTCGTCAGATCCGTGCTGATCACGTCCGGCAGGAATCCCTGCTGCAATGCAGCCCGGGCGGACGCAAAGACGAAATGGCTCCATCCGTTTGCCGCATCAAAAATCACCCCACGGTCCCGCGCGCTGCGAATTGCCGGCAGGACGCTGCCGTCCGGTGCGAAGATGGTCGGGCCGGTCCCGTGATAGACGTGACAGAACACGTCACGCGGGCGGAGCAGGTCCACCAACTCCGCCTGGCTGCACGGCGCGTTGGTGACATGCACGACCACCGGACAGGCAAGCCGGTCGGACATTTTGAGTGTGGCGCGCAGCGGCGCGAGGCCGAACTCGCCCACGATCTCTTTCCCTTGGCGCACCTTGAGGCCGAGCAGCTCTCCTCGGTGACGCTCGAACAGCCGTGCGCTCGTATCCGGATCGTAGTGGCGAGGGTCCACGTTCTCGGGGTAGCGGATCGTCACGAGGCCGGCCGGGCTGACGTTCAGCAAGCTCAGGATCCGCACCGTACTCCTGGCAATCACCGTTTCGGAAAAATTGGCGTAGTTCGCTGGGCCGGCGCTGCCTGCGTCCACGCCGGTGGTGACACCTTGCGGGAGCAGACCCGCATCCGGCGGCGTGCCGATCTCTGTCCCGCCGGCGTACAGGTGCAAGTGATAATCGATGAGGCCCGGGAAGACCAGGCACCTACTCGCATCGATGGCGGTCGCCGATTCCGTGATATCGGCAACGATCCGCTCGCCCGCGACGTACACCTCTCCTGCTTGGCACATGCCGCGACTGGGGTCAACGACCGTCCCGTGTTGGATCCGCCACTCAACCATGAGTGCCTCCGTGTTGACATGCGAGAATGACGCCGGCAGTTTCTATCCAAGATGAGAAAACCGCAAGGAGTATGTACAGGAAAAAAGCACTTCCCTGCTCTGGGTTAGCATGGCAGCATCCCTTTACACACTCACCGCTTTCGCACTCACCACCACAGCATGACCGCAGGGAAAGGGGGAATTATGGCACGCTCCAAAGCAATCGTGGCCGTGTTCGCCATGTTCGTGATGGCCTTTGCCGGCACAGCACTCGCCGTGGAAGTTGGGACCAAGGCCCCCAACGTCACTTTAGCCAGTCCGGATGGCAAAGAGGTCAAGTTATCCGACCTCACCGCCAAGGGACCGGTCGCGATCTACACGTTCATTCAAGCCTTCACCGGCACCTGAACGCGCGAAATCATCGGCTTCGATGCGGCCATGCCGC
>DATJQT010000045.1:0-7103 GCA_035505475.1 Vulcanimicrobiaceae bacterium | reverse complement strand
CCTCGGGGACGAGAAGAAGCGCGCCAGCCAGTCGAGGAGGAGGCCTTCGCGCAGGCCGCCGTCGCTGACCGTGAGGGCCGGGAAGCCGAACGTCTCCATGACGGCGATGCAGATGATCATGCCGGCGATGATGACATCCGCGCGGGCGGGTTCGAGGCCGATGAATGTCTTCCGCTGCGCCAGCGGCACCGCGGCGCAGGCCTGAAGAATTTCGGCAACGCGCGTGCAGGACAGCGTGTGGCCGGTGACTCGAGCTGGGTCATAACGCTCCAAGGCCAAATCCATCGCGGCCAGAGTGGTGACGGTTCCGGCCGTGCCGACGAGGGGCTCCGCAGGGCCGTCGCCGGCCAAGACCTTGTCGCGCGCGCAGACCAGACGGACCGTAACGGCCTCCCGCGCACCAAGGATTTCCCCGGGCGTTGGCGGATCTGTATGCAGAAATCCCTCGGTGAGCTTCACCACGCCCAAGCCCGTGCTGACGGCGGCCCGCACCCGGTTATTTTCGGCCCGAACGAATTCGGTGCTGCCACCGCCGATATCCATCATCATAAATCGCGCTGCCAGGTGTGGCAGCGCCGCCCGCACGCCGAGAAGGCTGAGGCGAGCCTCCGTCTCGCCCGAGACGACGGAGACCTCGACTCCGAATTCGTCGCGCGCACGGGCCTGAAACATCGCGCGGTTCTTTGCCTCGCGTAGCGCGCTCGTCCCCACCACGAGGAGGTGCTCTGCACCCTCGGTCTCGGCCAGCGCGCCAAAGGCGCCGACCACGCGCAAGGTGCGGGCGACCGGTTCCGGCTGCAATTCGCGCGTCGGCCCGAGCCCCTGTCCCAGTCGAGTGGTTTTCTGTGCACTCCGCACCGGGCGGTAGCCGTCCGGGCCGTCTGCGTCGGCGATCAAGAGACGGACCGTATTGGTGCCCAGGTCAATCACTGCGAAACGCATGAACAAATCTCCAATGACCAATTCTCAATGGCCAATGGCCGGTCGATTGGAAATTGGGCATTTGACCCCAATCCGAAATTCTTGAACCGCCAAGGCGCCGAGGGCGCCAGGGTTGTCAGGTTCAGAACGGCACGATAGGCACGAACGCCAAGGTCTCGAACGGTGGCTTCCACGTGCGGCCCTGACCTTTACATCTGGCGTCCTTGGCGGCCCCGCGGTGGCGTCTTGGCGGTAGATTCTTTTCGGATCAGGGTTGACATTGGCCATTCTCCTCCCGAGCGGCCAGCTTAGCGACCAGGGATTTATCCGGTGAGACACGGACGGTCTTCTCCTGCGTGATTGTCACCAGGCCCGGTGGCGCCTTGCGCGGCTTGCGAACATATTTCTTCAAGGTGTAGCTGACTTCGACCTTACCTTCGTTCCGCGCCTGACTGTAATAAGCGGCGAGCTGGGCGGCCTGCAGCAGTGTCCGACGCGGAATGCCTCCCTGACGGTTCTGCACCTGGACGACCACGTGCGAGCCCGCCCGGTTCTGTGCGTGGAGCCAGAGGTCTTCGGAGCGGGCCAGATGAAGCGTCAAATAATCGTTCCCCTCGTTGTTCCTGCCGACCAGGATCGGGAATCCTTCGGAGGAGACGAAGTGTCGCGGCGCCGGACCGCCCGGTGGCTTTGCTCGTGTGATCGGCTTCAATCCAACGGAGCGCCGATCGGTCGGGCGATCCGTGCTGAGCGTTGCACGGTCCCGCGGTCCGAGGAAACGGCTCTGAACGATTTCTGTCTCGAGCTGCCCGGCGGCATCCGGGTCGGCCGCGAGCCGCTCTGTCCAGTGCTGGACACGGCCGAGGGCCGTCTCGGTGTCCGCAAGTCGGGCCGTAACCTGTGCAATGCCGCGCCGGCCGCGCCGCGCTTGCTTGAACAAGCGCTCGGCGTTGGCGGCCGGCGAGAGTGCAGGGTCGAGGGGAATCGTCAGCGTGGCGCCGTTTTCCGCGGATGGGTCGGCCAGCACGACCTCGGTGGCGCCCCGGGAAATCGTACGCTGGTTGGCGACCAGCAGGGCTCCCATGCGCTGCTGCAGCTCCGCCCCGGCGAACGCCTTGGCCTCCGCCTCGAGCTTGATGCGGCGTACGCGGAACCGCTCGGCCATGCGGCGCAGCAGAACGCGGACCGCCCGTTGCCGCTCGTCCTGGCCCCTGCGCTGCGTCCGACTGGTGTGCAGGGCCTGAGTCGCCTCGTACAAAGAGCCTGCCGGCTGCAGCCGATCGGGGGGCAAGTGGCGCAACGGAAACGGAGCGACGCCGGCGGGAATGCCCGCAGGATCGAGGACCACCTGGGGCGAGGAGGGGCCGTGCTCTGCCTCGCGAATGACGGCCAACAGTGCCTGCGACAATGCGGCGGGGCTTGCGTCGGTTGCGCGCGCCACAATCTCTTCCGCCCAATGCTCTGAGATCCCTGCCAACGCCTGCAGACGCTGGGCCGGATCGCCTGCCTGGCCTGCAAGAATCTGTTGCGTGTCAGACTCGCCGAGCAGACGAGGATCGGGCTTCTTCGACATGGGAGGAGGCGTGTACAGTGCGCCGATCGCGGTGCGGGGTACATCGTGCCGGGCCGATTCCTGAACCTTCCCGCCGGCATCCACTAAGATAATATTCGGTCGCGTACCGAACAGCTCTACGATGACCTGCCATTCGCCCTCGGGTCCGTCGAACACGAACCGGCACACCCGATCCATACCTTCATGCGCGATGCGGTCCAGCCGGCTACCGGAGAGCATCCGCCGAGCCAGCCCCTCGAGCGGCGTGAGGGGCCGTTTCGCCGGTCGCGGGCCGCCCCGCACGCAATACGCGCACGCCGGGTCGGCACAAAAAAGCAGCCCCTCGGATCCGCGTTCAGTCAGCAGCTCGATCCACAGCGCCGTCGAGCCCGCGGGGGCAACAGATCGCACCAGTGAGCCGAGCAGTGGCCGCATCTCTGCGAGAGCGGCGATTAGGGAGACCGCATCCATGGTTCCACTATACTGCAGAACGCCGTCGTGAACCAACTCCAGCCCGTACCGTCATTGACACCAGGGAGCGCATTGGATAAGGTCAGCACCAATGACGAACGGCGGAATACCGGCGGACACACTGAACAGCGCGGCTCTGCAACGGGCAGCGCTGGTGGTCCTAGCGGGTGGACCGTGTGCGGGGAAAACGGCCATCGCCCACGCACTCGTCCGGGTGCTGCCCAATGCGATTCTGCTCGACAAGGATTTCATCCTGGGCGACTGGGTAGACCGGCTGCTGCTCGCGTCGCAAGCCGGGGTGGATCGGGACAGCACGTTTTACTGGAAAGAAGTGCGGCCGCTGGAATACCGAACCCTGGAAGCCATTGCGTATGATCATCTCCAGATGGGAAAGGTGGTGGTCTTGGATGCCCCGCTGGCGTCCGAGTTGAACGATGCCGGGTGGGCGGCGCGGATCGGGCGCGAGTGTGCGACCCGAGGAGCGGGATTCCTGCCCGTCTGGGTGTCGGTATCGGCCGAGACCGCCTACCGCCGTATGCAGGCGCGGGGCGCGGTCCGGGACCACTGGAAGCTGACCCATTGGCCCGAATTTCTGGCGCGCCGCTCGTACGACCATCCCACGCAGGCCAAGTTGATCCTATCCAACGAGGATGGCACGACGGTGGACGAACAGGTTGCGCGCGTGCGCAGCGCGCTGTGCACGCTCGACCATCAGGAGGCTTCTCAATGAAAGACGCGATGCTTCGAGAGATCATCGGCCGGCAATCGGTGCTGCCCATTCTCACGATCCCGAGCGTGCTCGCGGCCTTGCGGATTGCGGAAAACCTGCTCGCTGGCGGCATCCATGTGATGGAGATCACGCTCCGCACCGAGCAAGCCCCCGCCGGGATCCGCGCCGTCCGCGATCGCTACCCGGAGATGGCCGTGGGTGCGGGGACGCTGCTCCGGCCGGAGGATTTCGACAAGGCCGGCACGGCCGGGGCGCAATTCGCGGTCAGTCCTGGACTCGATCCTGCGCTGGGCGAAGCCGGCGCGCACAGTCCTCTGCCATTTCTGCCGGGGGTGCAGACCGCGTCAGAAGTCATGCAAGCAATAGCCTACGGTTTCACCACGCTGAAATTCTATCCGGCCCGCGCGGCCGGGGGCCCGCCGGTGCTCGCGGACTTCGGCCGGATTTTTCCAGACGTGCTGTTCGTCCCGACCGGGAAGCTGGGGCAGTCGGATGTTCCGGAATATTTGGCGCTACCCAACGTCATTGCGGTGGGCGGGGGATGGGTCACGCCGGCGGAGCGGATCGCCGCCCAGGAATGGGGCCACATCCGCCGCCTTGCCGAAGAAGCGACCAAGATCACCCGACCCAAGCCCGGGGCAGGCAATCGTTGACAACCCCAAGGCTTTTGAGTACGATCATTGAACCGCTAGGGGAGCAAGCGCTGAGAGTCCCGGCCGGCAGCGGTCGGGCGACCCTCTGAACCTGATCCGGATAATACCGGCGAAGGGAAGCGAGGCATACGAGAGCAGACGCGGCACTCCTTGGGGTGCCGTTTTTTTTCGCCTGGCGAGAGCAGGTCGACTCTCGCCGCTTCGGCCCGGCTCGGAGATCGCATGGTGCGCGACTACCCTGATCGTCCCTTCTTGGCCGTCGGCACCATCGTCGTGCGGGATGGGCGGATCCTGTTGGCCCGACGCGGCAAAGAGCCGAGCTACGGCCTGTGGTCCATTCCCGGCGGAGCCGTCGAAGTCGGTGAGGACCTGAAAACCGCTGCGCGGCGGGAAGTGCGGGAAGAGTGCGGGATCGAAGTCGAGTGCACGGATGTGATCGAAATTGTGGAACGCGTGACGCGCGACTCCGCCGGGCGCGTGCGCTTCCACTACGTCATCATCGATTATCTGGCGCACTGGGTCAGCGGGGAACTCAAGTCCTCGGACGAGGTGCTTGAAGCCCGCTGGGTGCCGCCCGCGGAATTTGCGCAATACGAGATGACTCGTGGCACGCCCGATGTGGTTCTCCGAATGCTTGCCACCGGACGGCGGGCAGGGGTGATCTGACGGGGACAAAGATAGGGACACGGATAGGGATAGAGACAGGGAAGACCAGCAGTGAGCTTTCTCGGCAGAGGCGACACATGCAGATCACGCTGAACGGAAAATCTCGCGAGGTGGCTGACGCGACGACGGTCAAGGCGTTGCTCGATGAGCTTGGACTGCATGCCATGCGCGTCGCGGTTCAGGTCAATCTCGATATCATCAAGCGCGAGCAATATGAATCGGCAGTCTTGAATGCGGGGGACAAAGTCGAAGTGTTAACGTTCATGGCGGGCGGATAACCCGAGAGGGTTGGGTGCCGCCAGTTCAGGAGGGAAACGATGCACGGTCACGCACCATTGAAGATCGGCGATAAGGAGTTCGATTCCCGGTTGATCGTGGGAACTGGAAAATACTCGGACTTTCCGACCATGCAAAAGGCGCTCGAGGCGTCCGGAACGAACATGGTCACCGTTGCGGTGCGTCGAGTGAATCTCGATCGCACGCAGGAATCGCTGCTGGACTACATCGACCTCAAGCGCTACGCGCTGCTGCCGAACACGGCCGGCTGCTATTCGGCCGACGAAGCGGTCAAGTACGCGCGGCTGGCCCGGGAAGTCGGGATGTCGAACATGGTGAAGCTCGAAGTCATTGGCGATCAGCGGACGCTGTTTCCGGACAACGAAGAGCTGCTGAAAGCGACGAAGATCCTGGTGAAAGACGGCTTCATCGTCCTGCCGTACACCAACGACGACCCGATCATGGCGAAGAAGCTAGAGGACGCTGGCGCGGCGGCGGTGATGCCGCTGGGCGCGCCGATCGGCTCAGGCTTGGGGATACGGAATCCGCATAACATCTTGATCATCCTGCAGACGATCAAGGTCCCCGTCATCGTGGACGCCGGCGTCGGGACGGCATCCGATGCGGCGATCGCGATGGAGTTGGGTAGCGACGGCGTGCTCATGAACACGGCAATCGCGGGCGCCAAGGATCCGATCAAAATGGCTGAGGCCATGCGCAAGGCGGTAGAGGCGGGCCACCTGGCATTTCTGGCGGGACGGATTCCCCGGAAATCCTATGCCTCGGCCTCGACGACGATGGAAGGGATGATCGAGTAGCGGGACGAGAGCGGAGAGTCGAGGAGAAGCGCCGAGCGCCTAGCGCCGGGAAGAATTTAACAGGCACAGAGGAAATATGCGCTCCGACCCGCGTACATGGGGATTGTATCTCGTCACCGACCGTCACCAGACGGGTGGGCGTGATCTGGTCGAGGTTGTGAAAGACGCCGTGTCGAGTGGGGCGAAGGCGATTCAGCTTCGGGAAAAAGACCTCGACACGGTCGATCTGTACCGATTGGCGGAGCGCCTTCTGCGGGTTACACGCGATGCTGGGACGGCTCTTTTGATCAACGACCGCGCCGATGTCGCCATGGCGCTTCCCGCCGATGGCGTCCATCTTGGTCGCAGCAGCTTGCCGCCCAAGGAAGTCCGCGACCTGGTCGGATCGCAATTTCTGGTGGGCGTCTCCTGCCATGGCGTGAACGATGTGCGCGAGGCGGTCGAAGGTCGAGCAGATTTCGTCGTACTCGGTCCAGTCTATGCGACGCCGTCCAAAGCGCAATATGGCCCTCCGCTATCTCCCGCAATTATTGGCGCCGCTCGCCGCACAAGTCAGATCCCACTCCTGGCAATCGGCGGCATGAAGACCCGATACATTCCTGAGGTGATTGCGGCCGGAGCGGATGGTGTCGCAGTGATCTCGGCGGTCTTGACCGCCCCGGACCCAGGCGAGGCCGCACGTCAGATGCTTGATGCGGTCGTGCAGGCGAAACGTGTTGGATAAGATGCCGCTCCGCAATCCTCTGCGCTAATGCGAATCATCGTGGATGGCTACAACTTGATACGCCAGTGGCCGGAATTGGCGATGCTTGACCGGTCCGACCTGCAGGAAGGCCGCGCCGCGCTGCTACGCGAGTTGCAGGCCTATCAGCGCCTCCGCCGTCACGATATCATCGTCGTATTCGATGGCCAGGCCGCCGCGGACGGTGGCGCAGACCGAGCCGGAGGCATTACGGTTCGATATTCGCGCCAAGGCGAAACGGCCGACGACGTGATTGCCCGATTGGCGGCCGAGA
>DATJQT010000044.1:0-2031 GCA_035505475.1 Vulcanimicrobiaceae bacterium | reverse complement strand
GCGCATTCCGCAGGACCTGAACCCCAATCTGCCGCCGGGACTCTCGGAGCTGGTCACGAAGGCGATGGCGGTCGACAAGAACAAGCGCTTCCAGACCATGGACGAGCTGCGGGGCGCGCTCGAGCGGTTTCGCTAGTTGATATATGGACTCCCCCTGCGTTGCCAGGGCGTCTCGCTTCTGGATTCAGGATCGGATTGCGGACGATATATCCGGCCTTCGGTTGCCTCCGTCGAGGCGGGCCCTGATGACGATTCGCTCGCAGGAGCCTCATGATTGGCGCGGTGTCTGAGCCACCGGTCAACTAGTCAGGTTCATCCTGCGTCGGTCTGACCTGTTTCCATCAGCTTGTACGCTCTGGCAATTCCGGGCGGGTCGTACCTCCTCGATGTCGACTGCGGATCCGAGTGCTGGCCTACGTCAGGCCGCGGCGGTCTGCGGACCTGCGGGTCGATAGTCCGTCCCGTGGGCGAGCATCGCCCAGGCGATACGTGCATGCTTGGCGGCGAGCGCCACGGCGGCGACATTCATGTGTCGTCGCTGCTTGAGGCGCCGCGCCCAATCACTTTTGGCGTCAGTCTTCTTGTCCACGACACGCAGATATGAGCGGGCCCCGTGCACCAGGAGCGTTCGCAGATAGCGATCACCCTGGCGAGTAATCGGCCCGAGCCGCTCCGTGCCGCCGCTCGAGTGCTGTCGCGGCGTGATCCCGAGCCAAGCGGCAAAGCCTCGCCCATTCTTGAAGACGTGCGGATCTCCCACCGTGGCCACCAGGGCCGTCGCGGTCTGCGGTCCGATCGATTCCACCCTCATCAGTCGCCGGGCCGGCTCACTTGCCTCGGCGAGATCACGGATCTTCTGGTCGTACGCGCCGACTTGGCTGTCCGCCTCGCGCAGCTGCTCGAGCAAGCCTGAGAGCACTTCGCGCGCCAGCACCGGCAGGCCGTTCTCGGCATTCTCGAGGATGCCCGGCAACTCGCGCCGCAGCCGCCCTATGCCCCGTGGCACCACGAGCCCGAACTCGCCCAATAGCCCGCGGATCTGGTTCACCTGTGAGGTGCGGTTGGCCACCGTGAGTGCTCGGGCCCGATGCACCATGAGCACCGCCTGCTGCTCTTCGCTCTTGACCGCCACAAAGCGCATGTTCGGACGCCCCACCGCCTCGCAGATCGCCTCGGCGTCGTTCGCATCGTTCTTCCCCCGCTTGCGGTAGGCCTTCACGTACTGCGTCGCCATAAGCTTCACGGTGTGCCCGAACTTGCTGAGCTCCCGTGCCCAGTAATGCGCACTCCCACACGCCTCGATCCCGATCAAGCACGGCGGCAGCTGCGCGAAGTACTCCAGCACCTTCCCGCGCGGCAAGGTCTTGCGTCCCTTCGCCACCCCACGCTCATTCACCCCATGCACCTGGAACACCTGTTTCGCGATATCCAATCCGACGCGCGTACACTTCATGATGGGCTCCCCCTCTCTGTGATTGAACGCCTTCAACAGCACTCAATCTGGCACATTGATGCCGTAGGAGCAGGGGGAGTCCATGTCATGATTGGCAAGAATCGCTTGCGGCGATTCTTGCGGACGGTACCTTCGTTCCCGGCCGGCTGTACCGGCACGGTACCGTTACAGGCGCGGCGCAGAGTCGTAGCTGCGTAGCTGCCCCGCAGCGCGCCCGCCTGCTACGTTGTCCGGCACGCCCGGCGGTGAACGGCAACCGGAGAAGCTCAATGGCCAGTTACCCCTACGAAACGCATCTCGACATCAAGTTCGCACCGCTCGAGGTCGTCGACGTGCCGGCGCTCGTCGGGCAGGTGCACCACCCCTGGTACAACCAGACGCTCTGCAAGGTCAACGACTCGGTGATCCGCCTCGGCGTGTTCGAGCCGGGCGAGTACCACTGGCACAAGCACGACAACGACGATGAGTTCTTCTTCGTTCTCGAGGGGCGCTTCATCATCGATCTCGAGGGGCGCACGATCGAGCTCAGGCCGAACGAGGGCTTCGTCGTGCCGAAGGGCGTCGTGCACCGCACGCGC
>DATJQT010000043.1:0-2551 GCA_035505475.1 Vulcanimicrobiaceae bacterium | reverse complement strand
ACGTGTATAAAAAATCCAGGAAAGAATCGCCGTCCAATTTTGTGCCCGATCGCCGCCGACGCCTCCTGGTCGGCCTGGCCGCCCTGGCTGGCGTCGCCTCGGTGTTTCCCCGGACGGCGTGGGCGCAGTCGGCTGAAATGTCCAATTTCGAGCGGACGCTCCGATCCATCCGTATCTGGTGGACTCGCCTGAACAGCGAACCGGATGAAGGCGACATTGAAGCGGCCAACACGACCGCGTACGTGACATCACAACGGCCGACGCCAAAAACGTGGTCCAATAACGATGTGTCGCTGGCCTGGATTGGTCATTCCACGTTCTTGATCAATTTTGCCGGAACCGTCATCCTCACGGATCCGGTATTCAGCGAAAAAGTCGGCATCGATCTGCTCGGGCTCGGCACCATCGGCCTGCGGCGTTTCGTTCCCGCCGCGCTGAACTATGACGACATTCCTCGGCCCGATCTCGTACTCGTCTCGCACGCCCACATGGATCATTACGACATCCCCTCCCTCAGGCGGCTTCCCCGAAACGTGCCCGTGACCATGGCGCGCGACACCGCGGAATTTGTGGATGGGGTGGGTTTCAGCCAGCTCACCGAACTCGACTGGGGACAATCCGCGGAGGCGGGCGGCGTGCGGATCGAAGCCACGCCGGCCCGTCACTGGGGGCGCCGCTATCCCTGGGACCGCGATCGGGGGTACAATGGATATCTCCTGACGAAGCACGGCAGGACGATCCTGTTTGGCGGCGACACGGCGTACACGGACCGGCTGGCGTCGGCTTTGGGGGGCCGCCGTCCGGATATCGTGCTGCTTCCGATCGGCGGGTACGATCCGTATATCGCGAATCACGCCAGCCCGGAGCAGGCCTGGAGCATGTTTCACGAGCTCAAGGCGCGTTCCCTTGCGCCCATGCATTGGCGGACTTTCCGGCTCTCTCACGAACGCCCCTTCGAGCCGTACGAGCGGCTCAGCACTGCCGTCAACGGCTCACGCCAGCACATTGCGATCCGCGCCGTCGGCGATACGTGGACGCTGCCCGGTTAGACGAACGCCGGCCGGCAGGATCCGTGCTCGGGATTCCGATGATCTGGAACCGCTCGCACATTCTCACCTGGATCGCCCAGCGCATGTCCAATCGCCGCGCCCAGCTCGCGGCGGCCGTGGTGGCGATGATCGCCATCGCCAGCCCGCAATACACCTGGACCCTGTTCACGATCCCCGTATCGAAGGCGCTCCACGCTTCGCTCTCCGACATCCAGATCGCATTCACGCTGTTCGTAGTGGCGCAGAGCTGGTTCGTGCCGCTCTTGGGGTACGCCGTCGATCGATTCGGGGCCCGCATCGTCGTGGCGCTGGGCGGGGCGCTGGTTGGGCTGAGCTGGATCGGGTCCGGGCTGGCGACGTCGCTGCTCCAGTTGTACATCTGCTATGCCATCGGTGGGCTCGGGGTTGGCGCCGTGTACGGCGCTTGCCTCGGGTTAGCTTTGAAATGGTTTCCCGATCGTCGAGGGTTCGCTGCAGGGATCGCGGTTGGAGCGTATGGCTCAGGCGCGGCGCTTCTCGTCGTTCCGATCCGGCGAGTCATCGAGACGGAAGGGTACCGGGCCGCTTTTCTCGGCTGGGGCGTCTTGCTCGGATTAGTCCTGATCGCGGTGGCCCGGCCGATGGTGCCGCCGCTCACTTCCGGTCGCCTGCGGGTCCCCGCCGATCGGCAGAAAGGTCCCAAAGCGGTGGAACCGCCCGCCTGCACGCCCACGCAGATGATTCGGAGTGGGGCGTTTCACTTGATGTACGTGATCAGCGTGCTGGTCATGTTCGGCGGCCTGTTGGTTGGCGCGCAGTTGAAACCCCTCGCCGTGGCCTACGGCGTCGACAAAGTGGTCGTGCTCCCCGGCCTCGACCTGCTCTCGTTTACGTTGATGGCGAACCTGCTCACGGCAGCGATGGCGCGGCCGTTCTGGGGGATCGTCTCCGACCGGATCGGGCGTGAGTTGACGATGATCGTTGCGTTCTCGCTCGGGGGTGCGGCCATTTTCGGTCTCCTCGAGACGGTCCGGCATCCGGTGGGTTTCGCTGCGTTCTCTTCGTTGATCGCCTTTGGCTGGGGCGCCGCGTTCGTCGTCTTCTCGGCGGCGATCGGCGATATGTTCGGCAACGAATATGCCGCGTCGAACTGTGGAGTCCATTACACGTCGAAGGGTGTCGCAGCGATTTTCGCCGGGTGGGGCGCTGCCAAGGTCCTCGAAGTCACGGGGTCGTGGTTGCCAGTCCTCTGGATTGGCGTATTCTGCAATGGAATGGCGGTGCTCCTGATCGCGCTCTTCCTGCGGCCCATGGTGGCTCGGATTGTGCGGCAACGTGCGGCCCGGCTGCCGATCGCCCCACTCGGCACTGCGGTGCATTCCGGGGACTAACCACGCATCAGGTGCCTCGACGGTTTCTCGCACCTCGATGCACCGAACCGGCTTATCCTTCCCGTAATTCTGCCTTTCCGACCTCGCGCAGGAGCGACGTCGCATAGCATCCGGCGGGGAGTGTGAAGCAGA
>DATJQT010000042.1:0-3157 GCA_035505475.1 Vulcanimicrobiaceae bacterium | reverse complement strand
GGACATAGCGTGGCCCAGGTGATCCTCCGTGACATCACCAAGCGGTTCGGCAGCGTCGTCGCCGTGGACAAGCTCAATCTCGAGATTCCCCGCGGCCAGTGCATCTCACTGCTCGGGCCGTCCGGTTGCGGCAAGACCACGGCCCTCCGGATGCTGGCGGGTTTCGAGGACCTGGACGAGGGCGAGATCCTCGTCGGCGACCGGGTGATCTCGTCCAGTGTGAAGAAATACTACCTTCCTCCCGAGAAGCGGGATTTCGGCATGGTCTTCCAGGCCTTTGCGGTCTGGCCCCACCTCTCGGTGTTCGACAATGTCGCGTTCCCGCTGCAGATCCGTGGCCTGTCCCGTCGTGAGATCCGCGAGAAGACGACGGCCGCGCTCACGTATACCGGGCTCCTCGATGTGTGTGACCGCTATCCCAACGCACTCTCGGGCGGCCAGAAGCAGCGGATCGCGCTGGCACGCTCCATCTCGTTCAACCCGACTGTCATGCTGCTGGATGAGCCGCTCTCCAATCTCGATCCGAAGATGCGCGAGGTGATGCGATTCGAGATCAAGGAACTGCAGAAGCGGTTCAACTTCACGATCATCTACGTGACCCACGACCAAGCCGAGGCGATGGCCCTGTCCGACCGCATCGTCGTGATGGATTTTGGCGCGAAAATCCAGCAGGATGACACGCCCGTGAACGTTTATTTAAATCCTGCCAACAAGTTCGTCTTCGGCTTCATCGGCCTCTCCAATTTTCTCCCGGTCGAAGTTGCGGATGGACAGGTGTTCTTGAAGGGTGGGGAAACCGCGGGTGCAATCGGCCGCACGCTTCCACCTGTGGCGCTCGGTCCGACTCCCACCCTGGCCGTTCGGCCGTCGGAGATTGACATGCTGCCCGAGGGCGGCGTTCGCGGGGTCATCAAGCGCCGGGTGCTCCTTGGCGATACCGTGGACTACCGCGTCCAGGTCGGATCGCTTGAGGTGCGGGTGCAACAGAACGTCCGCAAGCCCCTGTTCGACGAGGCCCAGCCCTGTGGATTGCTCTTCAAGCGCCTGCACTGGTATGCGTAACCGCTCATCATTGCGGCCATCCTTCTTGATTTCCGGCTGAAATATATCGCTTGAGTTTGGTCCCTACTCTTCTAGAATCCTCTTCTTATTGGCCTCGGAACCGGTTTGGCGTTGTTCAGCGCCTGATTTTTCATAATGAGGTGGCCCATGGGTGACGAGTTCACGCGTCGCGCGTTTCTGAAGACCACGGCCTTGATGGTGGGTGGTGCAGCCGCAGTTGAGAGAGCCGCACACGCCCAGCAGAGCCCCGCCGCACCAAAGAAGGAGCAAAATATGCGTTTGCAGACGGTCGGCGTCATGAGTCCGGGCGACATGGGGTCGGCGGTGGGCCAGGTGTTGGCGCAGAACGGTCTGAAGGCGATTGCCGCGCTGGGCGAGCGCAGTCCTCGCACCCGTCAACTGGCGGCCCAAGCAGGCATCGCCGATGTCGGCACTCTGGAGAATCTCGTGCGCCAAGCGGACATGGTCCTGTCCATCCTCGATCCCGATGCCGCCGTCGGCGCCGCGCAAAAGGTAGCCGAGGCGATGAAGAGCGCCGGTGCCGCGCCCCTATATGCGGACTGCAATTCCATTAGTCCGCAATCTGCCGCAAAGATTCGCGGCATCATGCAGGGCGTCGGGGCGCCCTTCGCCGAAGCCTCCATCATCGGGGCGCCGCCGCGCGGGTCGAGTAACACCCGGATCTACGCGTCGGGTCCCCAAGCGGAAGCCTTCGCGCAGCTCGCCCAATTTGGACTGAATGTGCGCGTGCTCGGGCCGGAGGATGGAAAGGCCAAGGCGATCAAGGTCTGCTATGCCACGATCACCAAGGGCACGCAGGCCCTCTGCACCGAGTCCATGGTCACGGCAAAACGGCTGGGGGTGTTCGGTGGGCTGATGGCCGAATTGGAAGGCAGCCAGCCGGGCGTTCTCAAGTTTGCGCAAAACGGGCTGCAGACAATGCCCCCCAAGGCCCATCGCTGGATCGGCGAGATGAACGAGCTCGCTGCCACGTATCAGGGTGTCGGACTCACACCTCGTATGCTCGCCGGCGCGGCCGATCTGTACACGGACGTGGGCAAGACGGCCCTGGGCCACGAATCTCCCGAGGGTCAGCGCACCGTCTCGCGGTCCTTCGAGGAGTTCATTGCCCAGCTCGAGCGAGAAATGCCGCGCGCGTGACCCTTGGATCTGATTGGGAGTGATTGGCATGCAGTGGAATCGACGCACGTTCTTGAAGGCTGGCGGGGCCCTGGGCGTCTCCGGACTGATTCCCCCGACCCTCCTCCGCGCCGAGACGCCGCTCTTGCGGCGCCCGATTCCTTCCAGCGGGGAATTGCTGCCCATGATTGGAATCGGAACCCAGCAGTACACTTCGGCCGGCGGGCCGGACCAGATCGCCGCCCGGCGGGAGGTGTTCCGGGTTTTCGAGCAGAGCGGGGGCAAGGTGATCGATACCGCCCCGTCCTACAGGGCGGCCGAGCAAGTCGTGGGCGACCTGGTGGCGGAACTGCAAATCCGTCCCGGTCTCTTTTTGGCCACGAAGCTTGAATCGCTGAGTGAGGGCGGCCCCCAACAGCTGGAGCGCTCTTTCCAGTACCTGCGCACGTCCATGATTGACCTCGTGGCCGTGCACAACCTGCTGGATATCTGGCCCCAGCTTGCCACACTGCGGGGTGCCAAGGCGGCTGGCCGCATCCGCTACGTGGGAATCACCACGTCATTCGCACGCCAGCACGCCGACTTCGAGCGCACCATGCGCGCCGAGACCCTGGATTTCATCCAGGTGGACTATGCGCTCGACAATCGGGAGGCGGGAAACGTCATCCTCCCGCTCGCGGCCGACCGGGGCATGGCCGTGATGATCAACCTGCCCTTCGGGCGCGGTCGGCTCTTCCGCGCCGTGAGCACCGTGCCGCTTCCGCCGTGGGCAGCGGATTTCGACTGCAGCAGCTGGGCCCAGTTCTTCCTGAAGTATATCCTGGCCCATCCCGCCGTGACCTGCGCAATCCCCGGAACGAGCAACCCCGCCCACCTCCGCGACAATCTCGCGGCCGCGACCGGGCGCCTTCCGGATGCCGCCATGCGCCGGCGCATGGAACAGTTCATCGATGGC
>DATJQT010000041.1:0-27493 GCA_035505475.1 Vulcanimicrobiaceae bacterium | reverse complement strand
GAAGGTGAATCACTAACCGATCGCGCCCCTGACGTTTCGGATGAAGTGCTGGGAGATTGCCTGCAGGACGTGCCCCGCAACGCCTTGACAACTCGGCCACGACGATTGAAACGATTGCCGCTTTTGCCCGCATCTCGCCCGGGCTCACCGAGGCCGCCCTAGGCGATCTCGGCGCGCGCGGTCTGCTCAAGGACGGCGAGCCGGGCCGGATTGTCCTGACGTCCGACGGCGCCCGGCTGGCCGCAGATGTCGTGCGGCGTCACCGACTCTCCGAGCGCCTGCTCACTGCCGTCCTGGGCGTCCCCTGGGATGGCGCGCACGAACACGCCATGCGTCTCGAGCATGCCCTCGATGCAAAAGCGCCGGTCGCCGGGAGGCCTTGCTCAACAGTCCCGAGACGTGTCCGCACGGCGCACCCATCCCGTCCGATCAGGGTCGGACCCGTGAGCGGCCGCTCCGCGACTTGGACCGGATCACGCCAGGGACCCGCGTGCGCATAGCGCGGGTGCGCGAAGAAGCGGGAGAGTTCCTTCGCTACCTGGCCAGCTTGGGGCTCCTCCCCCAGGCTGACCTGATTGTCGAAGAAGTCGCCCCATTCGGCGGACCGCTGTTGGTCCGGGTCGGGGATGCCCGCTCTGCTATCGGCCGCGATGCGGCGGCGAAGATCCTGGTCCCGGATGGTGCGGTGTCGCGGCGAAGAGAAACCTCAGGACAGCGCAGGAGCGGTCGTGTCGGTGAATTGTCGAGTTCTCCGTCGCGTTGGCGGGCAATCCCAATGTATCGATTAATGTTGAGCTCAACATTAATCGATGACAGCGGCTACCTGAACGCGGTCGCGTTCTTGACCGATCAACTCACGCAGAAAATGGGGCTACATGGCCGGGCCATGATCCCTTTGGTGGCTGGGGCCGGCTGCATCGTGCCGGCAATCCTGGGAACGCGCTTGCTCGGCACCATGCGCGAGTGGATCATCGCCAGTACCTTGATCGTGCTCACGCCGTGCAGCGCGAGAACGGCCGTGATCTTGGGCGCTGTCTCGCTGATGGCCGGCTGACGCGCAGCCGTTGCGATCTACGCCGTGACCGCCGGTTTGGGACTGGCCACAGGCATCGGCCTGCATCGGTTTTTGCCCGGCCGGGGCACCGGTCTCGTCATGGAGATGTGTCCGTTCCGCTAGCCGGCCTTGCGGCCGATCCGCCGTAAGACCCCGTACCGTTCTCACGATTTCGTGCTGGTCGCCTCGCCGATCGTCATCGACGGAATTATCGTACTCGGGGGCTATACGAATCGGGGCTACTCTGGATCTTCGCCACCCCGTTCCGGACGATCACCGAAGTCTGGCTCGGTATTCCTGCCGTCGCCGGGCTCACGCTCATTGATGCCGTGCTTCGGAAAGAACTCGCACTCCAACTCCTGGTGACGCTCGCCATGGCCCGCAACGGCCCCGACGCGCAGAACTTGCTCACGTTCATGCGGCCGGAGCAGATCGTGGTGTACGCCTTAGTCAACACGCTCAATGTCACCTGCGTGGCGACGATCTCGATCCTCGGCCGCGAGCTCGGCTGGCGACGGGCGCTACTGATCTCCGGATTTACGGTCGTCCTGGCTTTGTTGGTCGGCGGTGCCGCTCATGGGTTATTCAGGGTGTGGGCATGGTGAGGCCTGCTCGCAGCCTGTGGAAATAGGACGGAAATGTTCGAGGCGTTTTTGAACTGGTGGCGGTGTGTCTGCGAGAAGGGGTCGAGGTTGCACTCGTGGTCGGGATCTTCCTCGCCTATCTGATCCGCACCGGCCGAGGCGCATGCGTCCGCTGTGTATTCTTTGGCTTAGGCGCAGCGGTACTGGCGAGACTGGGCGTTGGTATTGGGCTGTGGGTGGCGGGGGTGAATCCGGATCATCCACTGCGCGAGGAGGCACTGATGTCGGGGGCCGCCGGTCTGGTCACGTCGCTGCTGATTTGGATGTGGCAAACCGGCTGGGGCATCCGGGCGCCTGTCGAGCACCGGCTCGATGCAGTTTTTCCCCAACCCCAATCGCAGGTGGACTGGAAGGCGGCACTGGCAACGTTCGGATTGGTGTTCCTGATGGTCTTTCGAGAAGGGGCCGAAATTGTGGTCTTCATCCTTGCTCGCTCTCGCCGGTACCCCGGGTACCCGGCCACGGGTGACGGCCTCCGGAATCGCGCTTGGCCGCGGCCTGGCTGCAGCGATCGGCGCGCCCGTCCCCCGTGGCAGTGTACGTATTAACCTGCGGCGCTTCTTTGCTGTGACCGGATTCGCCCTGAGGCTCCTGATCCTGAAGCTCATCGCCGGGACGCTGCACGAATTCTTGAAGCCGGCATGGTTTCCGGCCATCAACTCCTCGAAGACATGACCGACGCCCTGACTTCCTGCACGGCGTCCTTCTTCATCCTTTTGGCCATTGTCGGTGCACCGCTGGTCTGTCTGGGGATCGACTGGCTGCACCGGCCGCATCAGCTTTCCAAGCAGCCCTCCGCCTAGCGCAATCCTCAATTGCAGGGAAATGGCGCGGGAGCCTCTCGGAGGGGTGCGTCGTTCTGACAGGAGCCAAGCACCCCTCCATACCTGAAACGGAAGGGCCCGCAGGTCGGTATTCGGGAGTGTCGTCCGAAAGGACTATCGTTCAAACGGCAGTTTGACTCGATGACAAACGGCCGGCGCGCCCTCAGAGGTACTTGCGAGGATCGGCGAGGCGCCCTTCGATCGCGCTGGCGGCCACGGTCGCCGGACTGCCCAGGAAAATGCGGGCATCCCGAGACCCCATCCTCCCCTGGTAATTGCGATTGCTGCTGCTGATCATCTGGGCGTTCCTGGATAAGACACCCATGTGGCTGCCAAAACAGGGGCCGCAGTTCGAGGATTCGATGTTCGCCCCGGCCTTGACAAACACCTGCAAAATCCCCTCGTCCATCGCCCGCTCGTACACCCGCCGACTGGCAGGGATGACCACGAACGAGACGTCGGGATGGACGGTTCGGCCGCGCAGGACAGCCGCCGCCTCGACGAGATCTTCGTAGCGCCCGTTCGTGCACGCCCCCAGGAATGCATCTGTGATCCGGTCCGAGGTCACCGCGGGAAAATCCGGCGTGGACCGCGCCTGGCTGGCAGCCATCATCTCTGCGACACCGGAGATCGGCGTCGCATTGGCCGGCTTATGCGGGAAGGACACGGTCGGTTCCAGCGTGGATAAGTCGATCGTGATCCGGTTGGCAAAGCGTGCATCCGGATCGCTCACGAGCGGCGCCACCGGCCACTGCGCGCGACCCTTTAAGTACCCGAGCAGGGTCTCGTCGGTCGGCATGATGCCCGTGCGCGCGCTCATCTCAACGGCCATGTTGCAGATCGTGGTCCGGGCATCCATGCTGAGCCGCCGGATCGCGTCGCCGGTGAATTCCGCCACCTGGCGCGAGCAGCCGCCCGCCCCCAGCGTGCCGATGATGTGCAGGATGAGATCCTTGGCGTACACGCCCTTCGGAAACGCGCCGATCAACTCGAACTGGTAGGTCTCGGGGACGACGAAGTCATACAGGTGCCCGGTCGCCATCGTGTAGGCGCCGTCGGTCGTGCCTACGCCGAAGGCCAGCGCACCCATCGCGCCGTTGGTACAGGTGTGGGAATCGGTGCCGAGCACAATGTCCCAGGGAACGATGTGCCCGTCCTCGATCAGGACCACGTGCTCGATGCCGTCGCCCTCGCGGTAGCAGCGGAGCCCCTGCTCTCGGCTGAACTGCTCCATCAGGTCCACGCCTTCGGCGACCGCGACCGAGAATGCCGGCAAGGAATGATCCGGGATCATGAATACGCGGCGCGGATCGAACACGCGCAGCGGCTTGCCGTGCTTGGCAAACGTCTCACCGAACAACCGCTCCAGCGTTTTGATCGCCGGCGGACCGATCACGTCGTTGAAGAACACCTTGCTGATCGGCAACCGGTCGATCTTGTCGCCGGCCTGTACCAGGCGGCCGACCTGCCGCGCAATGATCTTTTCCGCCATGGTGTGTGGCATCAGTCGCTCCACCCCGGCCTACTGCCGAGCGAGAATTTCCTCCAGATGCGCGCGCACGCGGGCCGTCATGCCGCCCGCCTGGAAAGTCGTGCGATCCGCGTCCTTCATCGTGAACGGATGGCGCGTATTGCGCGTGCGATTGACGATGGTCCCGGCAGCAAGATCAATGTCCAGTGCATCGCCCTGCGCGATGCCGGCACGGTCTGGCAAAACGATGAGCGGCAGGCCGTTGGCCAGACTGTTGCGGTAGAAGATGTCCGGAAAGGATTCCGCGATGACGCAGGCTACGCGATTGTACTGGAGGGCATAGACGGCCTGCTCCCGGCTGGAACCGCAGCCAAAATTCTTGCCCGCGATAACGATGCTGGCCGGTGTGGCCAGGCAGCGCTCGCGAAAGGCCATGTCGTACAGGGCGAAGGCGTAGGTGGCGAAGAACTCCGGGTCGTCGCTTTGCTGGAGGTACTTTGCCGGAATGATGTCATCCGTGTTGATATCATCGCCAAAGACGGTCGTCACCGTTCCCGTCAGCATGCCACCTCCCGGCGCCGTCCAGGACGGCAGAGATAATGGTTACGGCTGATTGATGGCCGAGAGCCGCCACGCATTCGGCCCGACCGGCCGGACCCAGGTCCAGTACTCTTCAAATTTCACCGGCACCGTGTCGCTGCCGTCCACCACGGTTCCCGTGCCCTCGTCCACCGTGTAATCGAGCAGATTGGCGAGGAAGCGCACCGTGACGAAATCGTTTCCCTGCTCTTGCCATGCCTCAGTGATCTCAACCGACCGGACCGAGATGTTCTCCAGCTTGTTGATCCGACGCTTGGACCGCCCTTCTTCGACTTGTGCGCGGAAGAACTGGAACATCTCGTCGGTGAGCAATGGACGCAGCTTGTCCAGGTCCCGCCGCATCCACGCGGCCTGAATCTGGAAGAACCGGTCCGAGCACAACTCGCAAAATCCCGCCTCCTCGAAGCCAGGATCCATTTGCCGGATGTGCGCGATCCCGCGGACCCGATCCTCCGGACCGCCCATGGCCGGACTGGAGGCAGATTGCCCGTACGCCGGCGTCTCCAGCATCGTCGTCTCGTAAGGGCCGGAGACAGGCACCGCCTCCTCGCGCCGCCGCCGTTTGACCATGGAATAGATCAGGAAAGCGATCCCGCCGAGGAGCAGCAGGTCGAAGAGTCCGAATCCGCCCCCGAAATCCCCAAACCCTCCCCCGAACCCCAGGCCGCGAAACAGCATGCCCCCCAGCAGGCCGCCCATAATCCCACCGCCCAGGGATCGCAAGAATCCTCCCGCCGGAGCAGGTTGGTACGGGGTCGCCGGGCCTGTATAGGGACTCGGACTTGGCGTGCTTGGCGAGGGGGTGCTGTAGCTTCGGCTTGGACTCGAGTAGCTGCGCGAACCACGGCTACCCGAGCTCGTCCCCCCACCCGCGCGGGCCCAACTGTCGTTGGGCGAGGCGAGCACCATGAGGCTGAGGAAAACCAGGAGCGCCGGCAACTGCACGGACATACGGCCCATTCGATAGCCTCCGAGGACTGGACGCGATCACGTCCAAATGTTGGCCTATTATTATCCGAGATTCAGAGAGTGTTTGCAAGCCAGACACAAGGATCAGCGCTCGAGGACAGCCAGCGACTCGAGATGGAATGTCTGGGGAAGAAGGTCGATCGGCTGCACCCGCACCAGCCGGAGTCCCGACCTGACCAGAATGCCGAGATCGCGTGCCAGCGTGCTCGGATCACAGGACACATACAGAAGGCGCCGGAACGTGAGATCCCTGACCTCCTCCAGTAATCGGCGGCTGCAGCCGGTCCGGGGCGGATCCATGACCACGACGTCCCAGCTGCCTTCTGTGGCCAGACCCGGGACAACCTGCTCGACCTGCCCCGGAATGATCCGAGCGTTCTCGCACCCGTTGGCCTGCAGGTTAGCCTCCCCATCTGCGGCTGCGCCGCGATGGCCCTCGACGCCGACGATCTGCTTGGCACGCCGGCTTAGCGGAACGGTGAAGGTGCCGACGCCGGCATACAGTTCGAGGACGCACTCGCGGCCGCTCAGCTGTGCTTCGTCGCGCAGGAGGCCGGTCACTGCCCCTGCCGCGACTCCGTTGACCTGGAAGAATGCGGTCGGTCCCAGCCGGAAACGCGCGTCTTCGACCTGCTCGTATATTTCGCTCTTCCCCACATGATCACTGACGCGGGGGTCCTCCCGCGGATCGCCTTCGAGCAGGACGACCCCGACCACGGTCGGTAGGACCTCCTTGAGACGATGCCAGACCAGCCGCAGCGCAGCGCGGTCCCGAACCCGGGCGAACAACGAGACGAGCACGTCGCCCGTCCCCGTTCCGACGGATACCCACATTTCCCGCAATCGGTCGAACAGCGTGAACAACGACGGCTGCTTCATCCGGCGTAGCGTGTCAAGCACGGCATTGAGCCGCGGGTCCACCAGCGGGCAGCGGGCGATATCCACAACCCGGTTCGTTTCCCTCTGATGATACCCGATACACGGCCGCGCCCCGCCGATGACTTTGAACTGCGCCCGGGCGCGGTACTCCCAGGGGGCGACCGGCGCGATCAACTCGGAAATGGGCACGTCCGCGAGTTTTCCGACGCGGATCAGCAGTTCCTGCAGGATCCGCCGCTTCCAGCCGTGCTGGGCCGGCAGTTGCACCTGCTGCCACTGGCATCCCCCGCACGTTCCGGAATATGGACACGCTGCCTCGATACGATCCGGCGCTGGCGAGACGATCCGCACCACGCGTCCGCGCGCAAAATCGGCCCGACTCTCCTCCACCTGGATCTCGACGTCATCGCCTGGAACGGTCAGCGGAACAAAGATGACCCGCCCGTCCGGCAGCCGCCCGAGACCGTCCCCTCGAAAGACGAGCTGTTCAATGTGCACGACTAGACGAGTACCCGACCGGAGCGGTGGCGGGGTGGTCGTGCGTTGGCGTCGAGTATCCTCAGGCATGCTGTACCCTTGAGCCTACCGCCCGGCGATAGTCTCTTGTCGTCTCGAGAGTCTGGAGCTGAGCCACGATCAGAATGCCAGGTGAACGACAGGGACCGCAGCCTAGCACGCGAACCGGGCGGCGGCAACGCGGCCGGTCGGTTTGACGGACGAGCATCGCGCTACGGCTGCGGAGGATGAGGTGGGGGCGACCCCTGTTTGGCACGGCCTTCGTCATGGAGGCGCTGGCGTTCCTCGGGTGTCAGCGGCCGCTTGGCGTCCCCTTGCTTGGCACGGAATGCTTCGCGCAAGCGCTGGCGCTCCTCGGGCGAGAGCTGCCTCCACTGCTGCATATCTTGACGGAGTTGCTGGCGCTGCTCGGGTGGCAGCTGGCGAAATTGCTCGAGCCGCTCGCGGGCCACCTGTTTTTCTGCGGGGCTCATCCGCTGCCAGCGCTCTAATCTCTCCCGGAGCTGCTGCCGCTCGGCGGGAGGCAGGGCTTGCCAACGCTGAAAATTCTCACGGATCCTTTGCCGCTGTTCAGGCGGAAGTTGGCGAAAGGTTTCGAGGTTTTTCCGGATGCGCTGCTGCTCCTCCGGCGAGAGTTGTCGCCAGCGGTCATAATTCTCGCGAACGCGCTGCCGCTCCTCCGGCGAGAGTTGATTCCACTGCTCGAGGTTCGCCTGCGCCCGGGCCCGCTCCTCGGGACCAAGCGATTCGAGGCCTTGAATCGCGGGGGCGGTGGGAGTTCCCGCGAAGAGGCGCACCGGCCAGATCGCGAGCAGCGCTCCTGCCAGAAGAACCAGCAGAATCCGCCTCATCGCTTCCCTTTCTCTTCGCTGGCGGGACGGGCATCGCTCGGGGGCGGCCCGTCCAGTTGCCGCAACGTCGGAAGCTGACGGAGCACATCCAGATCGCGAAACATTTCAAGGTCGGCGAGCAATCGGGCATCCACGATGTCTCCGCTCTGCACACCGGCCGGCCGAGCCGACTGCGGCGGTGGCGATGCCCCCAGCGAGAGCAGCACCAGAAAGCACCCGATCGCGAGGGGCCAAACCCGGGGATGCTGCCGCGCTGTCGGATGCCGACGAGTCGCCATCCTAGCTGCGCCCCATCCGTAGCCGGAAGTCCGGAGAGCGCAGCGCCGGCAGATCCTCGAGGAGGTCGAGATTTTCGAGCAACTCGAAGCGCTCCAGCACATCGAGGTTCTGCGCAATCGGGAGCGAATCGGCCATCGCCAGCATTTCGATCTGCACGACGTCGCGTCGATGCGGCGCGTGCATCAAGCCGATGGCGAGCATCAGGCCCAGCGCACAGGCTACCCCGATGGCCGGCACCGGCCGGAGCACGGAAAAATCGCCGAACCGTGCGCGCAGGCGAGTCCACACACCTTCGCGGGGCGGGGATTCCGCCGCAACACGCCGGAGCACTGTCGCGCGGAACTGTTCCCAGAAATTATCCGGCAGCGCCGGATCGGGCAGCGCCAGGACGCGGTCGAGCACGGCGGATACAGCGGCGGCCTCGCGGCGGCACTCGGGGCAGCCCGCCAGATGCCGCGCGATCAGGCCGCGGGCATCGGTCGCCAGTGTCCCGTCGGCATAGTCCAGCAGTTGCTCCCGGATTTCATCGCATGGCATCATGACGCATCCGCCACGTCATCAACCGCGAAACTGACGCAATTTAGTCTGCAGCGTCCGCACCGCATGCGAATAGTTGGCCTTGGCCGTGCCTTCGGCGCATTCCAAGACCTCGGCGATGGCCCGATGGCTGAGTCCTTGCTGCACCCGCAACACGAGCGTGGCGCGCTGCTGCGGGGGCAGCTCGGCAATGGCGGCGCTCAACGCACGATCCCGTTCCGCCGCCTCGAGAGCCTCGAGCGCATCGGGTCCTTCGTCGCCGAGCCGGCCGTCGATCTCGGCAGGATCCTCGCGTCCCGCCGCCTTGAGGTGGTTGAGGCAGAGATTCATGGCAATCCGGTACAGCCAGGTCGAGAAGCTCGCGTGCCCCTGAAAGCTGCCCAGCGCTCGATAGGCCTGCACGAAGGCATCCTGCGCCAGATCGCGGGCGTCTTCGACGTTCTTGGTCATCCGGTAGGTCAAGCGGAAAATGGTCTGCTGATAACGGCGCACCAAAAGGTCGAACGCGTCCGTTTCGCCTGCCAGAACACGCCGGATCACATCCAAATCGGCCTGGGACACGAGTCGCTCGACGTGGTAGTCCGGCGGGTCGTATACGCGCGGGTACCTTCCGCATCGGTCTCCGCCTCCAGACGATTAGACCCGCGCAGCCGCCGAAGGTTGCATCCGAACTTCGAGGCCCGCCCCAATCCAAGCAGACGGGCCTCGAGAACTGCCGCTTATTTGCGCCGCTGATGGCGGGTCCGTTTCAGCAGTTTCTTGTACTTATGCTTGGCGATCTTCTTTCGGCGTTTCTTGACGACGCTGCCCATGCCATCCCCCCTTTCCGGTCTGCGTGAATGAGTTATGAAGCCTCGTGTGGTCCCGGGTCGCCCGGCGGGCGATCCGATGCGGTTCCGTCGCCTCCCTCACGGTGGATCTGGAACTTTTCGAGCCGGTACTGCAGTGTGCGATAGCTCAGCCCAAGCAGTTTTGCGGCCTTGGCGATCACCCAGCCTGACATCTCCATCGCCTGGACGAGGAAGTCCCGCTCGACGGCTTCCAAGTCCATGCCTTCCGGTGGCAGCAAGAAGCGACGCATGCCATTAGCAACAATCAGATCCGGCTCACGGGAAGGCAACGTCGAGAAGCGCACCTCGATCGGCAGGTCGGTATCGTCAATCTTCTGCCCATCCGAGAGGAGCGCGGCGCGTTCCAACACCGCCTGTAACTGCCGCACGTTTCCGGGCCAGTGGTATCGGTGCAGGAGTCGCATGGCCGAATCGGTAATTGGCAACGCGGGCCGCCCGGCCTCCACGCACGTCCGCTTGACGAAATGTTCGGCGAGCTGGGGAATATCCGTGCTGCGCTCTCTGAGCGGCGGCAGATTGATCGTGACGACGTTCAGGCGATAGAAGAGATCTTCGCGGAATCTCCCCCGCCCGACTTCATCCTCCAGATTTTTGTTCGTGGCCGCGATGATCCGGGGATCGACCTTCATACTCTGACGACTCCCCACGCGCCGAATCTCGCGTTCTTGGAGTGCCCGGAGGACCTTGGCCTGCATCCCGACGCTGAGTTCCCCGATTTCATCGAGAAACAGCGTGCTCTTGTCCGCCGCCTCGAAGAGGCCGATCTGGCGCCCGAAGGCCCCCGTAAACGCGCCCTTTTCGTGTCCGAATAACTCACTCTCGATGAGCGTTTCCGGAATTGCTGCGCAACTCACCGCGACGAACGTCTGGTCGCGCCGGGCACTATGTTCGTGAATCGCCCGCGCGATCAGCTCTTTTCCAGTGCCACTTTCCCCGGTGATCAGCACGGTCGAATTCGTGTTAGATACTTTATGCAGTTTATCAAAGACTTCGCGCATCCGATAGTGATTGCCGACAATTCCAGACACTCGATAGCGTTGTTCGAGCTGCTCGCGGAGCAGGCGATTCTCCTGCAGCAGGCGAATGCGATCGAAGGCCCGGCCGACGATGCGGAGGAGGTCGTCCCGCTCGAGCGGCTTGGTCAGATAATCGAACGCCCCCAGTTGCATGGCCTGGCCGGCGGAATCCAGTGAGCCATGGCCGGTCATGATAATCACCAGCGTGGGCGGATCCTCGCGGCTGAGACTCCGGACCAAGCTGAGGCCATCGGCGCCCGGCATGCGGAGGTCAGTCAAGATCACTTCGTAGTGCTGCCGCCCGCCGTGCTCTAACGCCTCGGCCGCCGTCGCGGCCGTCTCGACGCTGTAGCCTTCGGCGCTGAGGATGGCCCGGAGGATCTCGCGCTGCGAAGCCTCGTCGTCCACCACTAGGATCTGTCCCCCGTTCATGCCGGGACTCCGAGGGGCAGTCGAACCTCGACCTGCGTTCCCTGCCCTGGCGCGCTGGTTATCGCAATCTGACCGCCATGTTCTTCCACGATCTGCTTGGTCAACGCGAGGCCCAAACCGATCCCGACTTCCTTGGTCGTGAAGTACGGCTCGAACACACTCGGCAGGTCCTCAGCAGCAATGCCAGTGCCAGTGTCTCGGAACTGGACGAGCGCGCAGCCCTGCGGGAACGACGGGTTGGCGTCCGGCGAATGCACCGCGCGGGCCGCCACGACGAGCACGCCGCCGCCCGGCATGGCCTGGAAGGCATTCAAGGTCAGGTTCAGAAAACACGTCTTCAGGTGCGACACATCCACCCAGACATCTGGGAGTGCCTCCGGCAAGTCGCGCTCGATCCGGACGTTCTCTGCATCCGCCTTCTGCGCCGCAACGGCCAGCACCTCCTCGATGACCTGCCGCAACTCGGTGGGCTGCCGAGTGAGTTTCAGCGGGCGCCCGTACCGGAGGAAAGCCTCGATCATTACGTTCAGGCGACGTACCTCGCTCTTGACCAGATCCGAGAGGCGCGTGAACTCGGCCTTGGGTTCTGGAGCGCTCGGCGCAAAGCGCGCCCGCATGTGATCCATGGTCAGATTGATCAGGTTCAAGGGGTTGCGCACTTCATGCGCGATCCCGGAGGCCAGGTGTGCCACGGCCGACATCCGCTCGGCCCGGCGCAGACGGGCTTCCAACTCGCTGCGTTCCTGGAGGCGTTCGACCATCTCGTTGAAGCTCCGGTTCAGATCGCCGATCTCGTCCTGGCGGTCGACGGGCAACCGCTCTTCCAGGTGCCCTTGCGCCACCCGCCGCGCCACAGAGACGACCTGCGAGAGCGGCTTGGTGTACGTCCAGGCCAGCAGCACGGCGGCGGCCATGCCGCAGCCGAAGATGAGAACCGTGACTATCGAGCGCCGGAGGAAATTTATCCGCGCCATGCGCCCGAAATCGTCGAGCACCATGCTGATCAGGATGTATCCGCTGCGCTGATTCCCGACCACGATCGGGACAAACAAATTATAGGTCTTCTGGTCGCGGCTGCCCGTCGCCTCTTCCCCAAGCCGCGCGGTGATCAGGATGTCTTTGCGCTTGGGATCCACCCGCGCGCCCACGCGGCGCGGGTTGGAGGACGCGATGACTTCCTCCTCGTTGCTTACGATGGAGATCTCGCGGACGCCCCGCCGCTGCAACTGCTGCACATAATCCTGCAGGCGCGCCTCGCTGGTCCGCCCCTTCGAGGTCAGACGCTCGACGCTGATCTGAATCGCCGTGCTGAGGTCGGTGGTGTGCCGCTCGACCTGCGCGAGCAACTGCAACTCTGCCTGCCAGTACAACACAAATAAGGTGGCAAGGACTAAGACCAGCAGCGCAAACATCATGAGCAGCAGTTTGCCGCGCAAGCTCAGGCGCCAGGGACGAAACCATCCAGGGAACCGCATAAGTTCTAAGTCTAGCCACACCGCAGGTGGAATGCAAAGCGAATCCCCGGAACCATACGCGCGTGCTGCGCGCCGCAGGCAGGTGGCTTACGTGTCCTTGTGCGGATACAGGCGAGCATGCCGTCCTCGAAAGTACAACAAAGGATCTGGGGGCTCCGATCCGGCAGGCACGCCGAAAGTCGCAGCCTCACCGGCCACAATGGTGTGATCCCCCACTGGGTACTGGGCATGGGTCAGACACTCCACATGCGTGCCGTGACGACCGTTAGGCGCGTCATCGGCGTTGCATTGTACTGACCGGGGTAGGAGTCGTCACGAAGAAAAACCCCCGACCCGTTTCCGGGCCGGGGGTCTGGTCGCGGGACCGGGGAGGGGGGGAGTCGGTCCCGCGGCTACAGCGCCGCTCGATACTCTTCAGCGACCTGTTCCCACGGCAATTGGCGTGCCACCCGATCTCCGTGGCAGATCATCGCATCCGTGCGAGTCGAAACCACGTAACCGTTTGAAAACGCATTCTCAGGCGCAGATTGTGAGATATGATGAGTGCCAATCCCGTCGCGCTGCGCGTATCCTGATGGGCCACTTTGTCTCCGGTCTGAGTCACAGAATGGGACGAATCAGTCATCCCCTCATCTGCCCTTTCCGTTGCGGAGAACTCGCCTGAGGAATTGACCTGTGTGCGAGCCCTTGATCCGTGCTACCTCTTCCGGTGTCCCGGTTGCAACGACTTGTCCTCCACCGTCGCCCCCTTCCGGCCCCAAGTCCACGACGTGGTCGGCGGTCTTGATTACGTCGAGGTTGTGCTCGATCACGAGGACCGTATTGCCGGCGTCACGCAGGCGGTGCAAGACATCAAGCAGCTGTTGAATATCGGCAAAGTGGAGGCCGGTGGTGGGCTCATCCAGAATGTACAGTGTCCGTCCTGTCCCACGCCGGGACAACTCTCGGCTGAGCTTTACCCGCTGGGCTTCGCCCCCGGAGAGCGTGGTCGCCGATTGGCCAAGCTTGATATACCCCAACCCCACATCGTGCAGTGTCTGCAGCTTCTCGGCGATGCGCGGCACGTTCACAAAGAACCGCAGCGCCTCCTGGACGCTCATGTTGAGGACATCCGAAATCGTCTGGCCCTTGTACTGGATTTCCAGGGTCTCTCGGTTATAGCGCTGCCCTTTGCACACATCGCAGGTGACGTACACGTCCGGCAGGAAATGCATTTCGATCTGGATCAGCCCGTCGCCCTGACAGGCCTCGCATCGGCCGCCCTTCACGTTGAAGCTGAACCGTCCCGGTTGATAGCCACGCATCCGCGACTCGGGCGTCAGCGCGTACAGCTCCCGAATGAAGCTGAACACCCCCGTATACGTGGCCGGGTTGCTCCGCGGCGTGCGGCCGATCGGCGACTGATCGATATCGATGACTTTGTCGATCTGCTCGAGACCGTCGATCCGGTCGTGGGCCCCGGGCCGTTCGCGCCCGCCATAGAGGGACACGTCCAGCGCCTTCCGCAGGATGTCGGTCACGAGGGTGCTCTTCCCCGACCCAGACACGCCGGTCACGCAGGTGAACAGGCCGAGGGGTATCTCGACATCGATGTGCTTCAGGTTGTGCTCGCGGGCACCGCAGATCATCAGGTGGGCACCGGTGTGCGGCCGCCGCTGACGCGGAATCGGGATGGCCAGCTCGCCGCACAAGTACCGCCCGGTCAGCGACTTGGGGTCCGCCATGATGTCGGCAGGGGTCCCTAACGACACGACCTGCCCGCCCGCGACGCCGGCCCCCGGGCCGAGGTCGATGACATAATCGGCCGCGCGGATCGTCTCCTCGTCGTGCTCCACCACCAGGACGGTGTTGCCGAGTTCCTTCAGCCGCTTCAGCGTGTTCAACAGGCGCACATTGTCTCGCTGGTGGAGGCCGATGCTCGGCTCGTCCAGGATGTACAGCACGCCCATGAGCGAGCTGCCGATCTGAGTCGCGAGGCGAATCCGCTGCCCTTCCCCGCCCGCCAAGGTCGCCGAGGTCCGGTCGAGCGTGAGGTAATCGAGTCCGACGTTGACTAGAAATCCCAGGCGCTCGCGAATCTCTTTGAGGATACGGCGGGCAATCTCGCGCTCCTTATCCGTGAGCGTCACGGGGTCGCCGGGCGCGCCGTTGCTGCCGAGGTTGGCAAAGAAGGCAGCTGCCGCTTTGACCGATTGCCGAGTGACCTCCGCGATGTTTTGGCCGCCGACCCGGATCGCCAACGATTCTTTGCGCAGGCGCGCCCCCCCGCACTCCGGGCACGGCTGCACACTCGCCAAGCGCTCGACGTAGGTTTCGATCTCTTCCCGCACGCGCGAGGATTGGGTCTCCTTGTAGCGCCGGTCGAGGGCGCCGAGGCTGGCCCCGTAGAACTCGTCGCCCAGCGCCAACAGGCTGGGGTCCGGCCCCGTGCGCAAGTCGACCCTGGTGCCCAAGCCGTCGCATCCCGGGCAGGCGCCATGCGGATTGTTGAAGGAAAAGATGCGTGGGCTGATCTCGGGATAACTGACACCGCACTCGATGCAGGCCATGCGCTCCGAGAAGGTCTGATCCTCCTTCCGGTCCACCAGGTTGATCGCGACCAGTCCTTCGCCCAGCTTCAGCGCGGTCTCCAGCGAGTCCGCCAGCCGGCGGCCGAGCTGATCGGAGACCACCAGGCGGTCCACCACAACCTCGATCGTATGCTTCTTGTTCTTGTCCAGCTCGATCGGCTCGTCGAGATCGCGGAGCGTCCCGTTGACGCGGGCCCGCACGTACCCTTCCTTGCGCATCTGGACGAAGATCTGACGGTATTCCCCCTTGCGCCCTCGGATCAGCGGCGCCAGCACCTGAATCCGCGTCCCGGCCGGCAGTGCCAGCACCTGGTCCACAATCTGCGTCACGGTCTGGGACTGAATCGGCTTGCCGCAGCGGTAGCAATGGGGCCGGCCGATGCGTGCGAACAGCAGGCGCAGGTAATCGTAGATCTCCGTGACGGTGGCGACCGTGGAGCGGGGATTCTTGCTGGTCGTCTTCTGCTCGATCGAAATGGCCGGCGAGAGTCCCTCGATCAGGTCCACGTCGGGCTTGTCCATCTGCTCGAGGAACTGGCGGGCGTAGGCCGAGAGGGATTCGACATAGCGCCGCTGCCCTTCGGCATAGAGCGTATCGAAGGCGAGGGACGATTTGCCCGACCCGGACACGCCGGTGATCACCACCAGCTTGTCGCGGGGAATGTCCAGATCGATGCCGCGGAGATTATGCTCGCGGGCACCGCGCACGCGGATAGTATCCAAAACCATCTCCTTCACACGTGACGGGGGAGAATGACCGAGTATTATACTCCGACAGCGCGGCTCCGCAAGGCAGGGACGTGGCAAAATGGGGCGCGTTGAAAGGCGCGGGGAAGATTATGCGGTCGGGTCGGGGTCGTCTTTGAGGACCCGATCGAGCAGCAATTCGACCACGTACTGTTCGATCGTGCGCTGGTCGGACTGGGCGAGGTCGAGAAAGGAGACGCCCATGCCGGCCGGGACGCCTTGCGGGGTGTCCACCGCACTGCTCCAGGTGACGCGCCCGACCGCTTTGAAGGACTGGGCAACGCCCGGGAGCTGGAAGCGGACCAGAATGTCCTCACCGACCGGAAACGGGGTCGTGGTGCGCACGAACATCCCGCGCGAGGAGATGTCGAGACTCCGCGCCGCCTGGAACTGTTTCAGGCTCTGGAACTCGAGGGGCACCTGGATGCCGAGCCGGGGGTGCGCCCGTTTCGCGACCGCGCCGGATTCGAGGATGCGTAGCCGCCAGAAACGGTCAAGGTAGCGGAGCACGCCCCATTCATCGAGCAGGCTCGCCTCCAGGATGTCGTCCAGGAGATGGGTGCCATCGCAGAGCTCGACGAGCTGGTGAAACCCGCCGGGCAGCGTCCGGGCGAGCAACCCGTCGCGAAACAGCGGAACCAGCTTGATCGGCCCCTCGATCGGTCCGAGGGCGCGCCGCAGGGCCGGGATCTCCTCCATCCTTCGCGCGCCCTCCTTCACCAAATCCGCATGGGGCCGGGTGAGGATCGCGCTGTCCGGTCCACGCCCCGTACTCGCCTCCACCTCGAACGTGCCAGCCGTCCAGCCGAGCATCCGGTACACGGCGTTCTCGCCCTGCCGTGGTCCCTCCAGGGCGTAGGCCGCCCGACCCTGCAGAAAGAAGATTTCCCCATGTCGCGTGCCCACCGCCAGCCGCAGCGTCCCGGTCCGTTGTTCCGCCTCGATCGCCTGGAAAAGATTTGCCAAGCGGACCACTTCGAGGCGACCGCGCAGCAACGAGGATTCGGCGGGAGCCGTCGTGCGTCCCGTCTCGATGCGGCGCAGGACATTGCGGACGCGCGCCAGCATCTCCTCGCGACGTACCGGCTTGACCAGATAGTCCTCCGCCCCGAGGTCCAGCCCGCGGACCTTGTCTTCCACCCGGCCGCGGGCGGTGAGGAACACGATGGGGATGTTCTGGGTAGCGGGGTTCGCCTTCAAGGCCGCCGCCACTTCGAACCCATCCAGTTCCGGCATCATGCAGTCCAGCAGGAGCAGGTCGGGGCGGCTCGATTCGACCAGCGTCAGGGCGTCACGTCCATTCCGGGCCACGCTCACCTCGACCGGAAGCTCGGCGAGCATGTCTAACATCATCTGGGCCACGAGTGCCTCGTCTTCGGCCAGGACGATCCGCCAGGCTGCCATACCCTCTCCGCCGGTGAGGCGTCGAGCCGCGTCAGCGCGCGTCCCGCTCCTCGTCAAGTTGGGCCGCAATGGCCCGCGCCAGATACGTCTCCACCTCGCCCGCGACCGCCGGGTTTGCCTCCTGGAAGTGAACGCCGATCCCGCGACCGCCGCCGCTATCGGGGTCGTCATTGGACCAGACCACCCGTCCGACCGCCCGGAGCGGGTGCTCGCGCCCCGGCAGACCGATCGCCAGCAGCACCTGGGCGCCCTTCTCGAGGGACGTCTCCGTCCGAATGAAGGCGCCGACCGAGGTCAGATCGTACGTGGTGGCCTGCTGTGGTGCGGCCAGCCGTTGGTATTCGATAGGCAGATTGATCCGCACGCGCAGGTGGCTCCGACGGTCCGCCCCTGCGGCCTCCGATTCGAGCACGCCCAGCGTTCTTGCACGGAGGATCACGCGCAGCGTGCCCCAGCGATCGAGGGCGCTCTGCGCCAGGATCTGGTCGAGACTATGCTGACCGTCGAGCAGCGCCAGGACTGCCGCCGTGGTCGGGGCGCCCTGCAGCCGGATTGCGTCAAGGACGGCGGGGGCGACCTGGAGCGGACCGCCGCACTCGAGCACTTGGGCTCGCAGACTCGGCAGCTCGGCGAGGCGTCGCGCGCCTTCGATCAGCAGCCCGCGGTTCGTCGCCGCAACTTCACCGCCCACCTGCTGCCCCGGGTCCACAGGCACCATCTGGAACGCGCCCTCGGTCCAGGTGAGCAATTCATAGACAGCCGCCTCACCCCGCCGGGACCCTTGCGCTGCCCGGGCGATATGCCCCTCCACAAACCAGAGGTCGCCGCGGTCATCCCCGCGCGTGAGATGAAGACCGGTCGTGCGCCGCTCCGCCTCTAGGGTGTGCATCAGCGAAGGCAGCTTCATGGTCTGCAAGAGGCCGCTGGTCGGGACCCCTGCCCGGGGTCGGCGCTTCCGGCGCAGGATGGTGCGCACACGGGCTTTGAGCTCTTCGCCGTCGATGGGCTTCGCGATGTAGTCGTCGGCCCCGAGTTCCAGGCCGCGCGCCTTCTCGGCGGGGGCGCCCAGAGCGCTCACGAACATGATAGGAATGGTGGCGGTGGCGGGGTCCTGCTTCAGGGCCGTGGCCACCTGGAATCCGTCCAGCCCCGGCATCTTGATATCAAGCAGAATGAGGTCTAGGTGCTCGGTCTTGGCCAACGAGAGCACCTGGTCTCCATCTGCCGCTTCGAGGACCTCGGCCGGCAGATCGACCAGGATGGATGTGATCGCCATTACGACGTACGGTTCGTCATCCGCGACTAGAATCCGGTACGCCATGGGGGCCGCCTCTCTCAGCAGGACCGGGGGGTGCTGCCGTACCAGGGCCAATCTCGGGCAGCTCGAAGTCGATCAGGCGCCGAAATGCGCCCACGCGCTGCGCGATCTGCGCCTGCGTGAGCGTCCGCAGACGGTCGAGGGAGAACGCCTCGACGTTGAACGACGCCATCACCGAGCCGACGATCACGGCCTGCCGCAGTGCCGCGACATCGAAGCGCATCTGGGATGCGAGATATCCGATCGCACCACCCGCAAACGTATCGCCCGCACCCGTCGGATCGCAGACGGTCTCGAGGGGCAGGCCGGGCACGGCAAACCATTCATGCTCGGTACAGAGCAGGGCGCCGTGCTCCCCCCGCTTGATGATCAAGACGCGCGGCCCCCAGCCCTGAATCGTCCGCGCCGCCCGCACCAGGTTCTGCTCGCCGGAGAGCTGGCGCGTCTCCGCATCGTTGATGATCAGCACGTTGACCATCCCCAGGGTTTTGCGGAGCGCCTCGGGTTTGCGGGCGATCCAGTAATTCATCGTGTCGGCCGCGACCAGCCGTGGGCTGCGCACCTGCTGCAAAACCTCCCGCTGTAAATCGGGATCGATGTTGGCCAGGAACACGACCTCGGAGTCGCGGTAATCTTCGGGGAGCGCCGGCGCGAAATCGGCGAAGACATTTAGCTGCGTGTCCACGGTCCGTGCCTCGTTGAAATCGACGCCGTACTCCCCCACCCAACGAAAGGTCTTGCCGGGGACGCGCTGGAGCCCGCGCAAGTCCACGCCACGTGCGCGCAAGAACCCGAGGTGGTGCTCCGGAAAATCTTCGCCGACCACCGCCACCAGCCGCACGGCGGTAAAGAAACTCGCGGCCACCGAGAAGTAATTGGCCGAACCGCCCAGGATTTCGGTCGCCGATCCGACCGGCGTCCGAACCGTGTCCAACGCCATCGAGCCGACGACGACGATGCTCACGCCTGCAGGCTCCTCTCCGCTTCGGGACCCACGTGCCGCTGGTCAACCCTTCAGGTACTTGCCGATCAGCGGAGCCAAATCGCTCTTCGCCGCCGCCGGGATCCGGTCCGGCGCGGTGATGATCGCATCGCGCAGCGCGTGAACACAAGCGCACGACCGCTCCCGTGGGATCTGCGGCGCGCCTTTGCGCAGGATCGCGCGGGCGGTGGCGACATTCTGGAGCAACACGGCGACCACCGCCTCGACACTCACGTCCGCCTCCGTGGCATGCCAGACATCGTAATCCGTGACCAGCGCCAGTGTAGCGTAGCAAATCTCGGCTTCGCGGGCCAGCTTTGCTTCCTGGACATTGGTCATGCCGATCACGTCCACGCCCCAGCTTCGGTACAGTCGGGATTCGGCGCGGGTCGAAAATTGCGGTCCTTCGATGCACACATACGTCCCGCCCGCATGCACGCGGGCGCCCGCGGCGGCCCCCGCCTGCGCGAGAATCGCGCCGAGCGCCGTACAGGTGGGGTCCGCCATGCTGACGTGCGCGACGATGCCGCGCCCGAAGAACGTGCCGGTGCGCTGGGTCGTGCGGTCGATGAACTGGTCGGGGATGAGGATATCCCGCGGGCGGACCTCTTCCCGCATGCTGCCCACGGCGGATACGGAGAGGAGCCATTCCGCCCCGAGTACCTTGAACCCGAAGAGATTCGCCCGGTAATTGATCTCCGAGGGCATCAGCACGTGCCCGCGCCCGTGCCGAGCGAGAAACGCGACCGGCCGGCCTTCGAGGCGCCCCACCACGTAGCGGTCCGACGGCTCGCCGAAGGGCGTGGACACGCGCTCTTCGCGGAGAATATCGAGCCCCTCCATCTCGTACAGGCCGCTGCCGCCGATTATGCCGATGATCGGTTCCGCCATTTTCGTCCCCGCTCCTGCGCACGATGCGGCGTCAACCGAACGCGGGGGCCCGCACCCCGTGCCTTGACAGCCCTCATCTCGAATGGTACCAAGAACCGCTTGGCCCCCGCGACAACGAAAGGATGCGATGTGGCCACGACTGCCGAATGGATTGCTCAGACCCTCCGCCGCCATGGCGTGCAACGCATCTTCGGGTTGCCGGGCGGTGAAGTCTCCGACGTGATGGGCGCTTGTCGCCAGGCCGGCATCGAGTTCGTCCTGGCGCGCCACGAGAACGCTGCCGCTCTGATGGCCGCAGTGACCGGCGAGTTCACGCGTCAGCCTGGCGTCGTTTTGGCGACCGTGGGCCCTGGAGCCGCCAATCTCGTCAACGCGGTCGCGCATGCATTCCTCGACCGGGCGCCCCTCCTGGTTCTCTCGGCCCAGGTGTCGACCGTGCTCGCCCCCGTTCTTCCGCACCAGCTCGTCGATCTCGAGGCCCTCTTTCGGCCGATCACGAAATGGAGCGTGACCTTGACCGGCCAGGACACGCCAACCGCGATCGAGCGCGCCTTGACACTCACGACCAGCGGCCGACCGGGCCCTGTCTATCTCGCGTTGCCCAGCGATCTCGCGCGGCTCGACGAGCCCGAACGGGCGGCGGCGCCCTCGATCCCGAGCGCATCCGCACCGAGCGGAGCCGACATCGCGCGCGCCCTCGAACACCTGGGCCGCGCCCAGCGGCCGCTTGCCGTGGTCGGCATTGCTTGCGATCCTCAAGGCACGCGGTCCAGTCTGCTCCGCTGGCTTGAGGCCGCCCGCATCCCGGTCGCGGTCTCCGCGAAGGCCAAAGGCCTCGTGCCGGAAGACCATCCCTTGTTCGCGGCCACCTGCACCGGCATGGCGGGGGACCGATTGTTTCAATCGCTCGTTGCCGAAGCCGACCTACTGGTCGGAATCGGCTTCGATCCGGTCGAAGCAATTCGGCCTTTTTACACCGAGCGCCCCTTTCTGTCTATCGCCGAATATTCGATTGCGGAACCGGCCTTCGCGCCCGTTCTTGAACTGATTGGCAACGTGGCCGGCACGCTGGAGAAGCTGAAAACGCAACCCGCGCACGGCTGGCAGCCAACCCGCATTCCCGAACTCCGCCGAGCCCTTGTAGCATTGCTTGCTCCGACCCTGCAACCGGTGAACGGCTTGTCCCCTGCAGATCTCTGCCAGACCCTCCGCGGCCTCGCACCCGCCGACACGATCCTCAGCATGGATACCGGCGCACACAAGCTCTTGTTCGGCCAGGCCTGGCCGTGCACCGAGCCGCAGACGTTCTTTGTCTCGCATGGGCTCTCGACCATGGGGTTCGCGGTGCCTGCCGCGGTCGCGCTGAAACTCCAGTGCCCCGACCGGCCGGTCATCGCCGTGACCGGCGACGGCGGACTGGCCATGGTCGTCTCGGAGCTGGAGACGGCCGCTCGCCTTCGCCTGCCACTGCTCGTGATCGTGTTGTCAGACGGAAGCTTACAGCTGATCCGGATGCACCAGGAGCGGAGAGGCCATCCCGCGTTTGGCGTCCAATTTGGCGCCATCGATTTCGCCGGAATTGCCGAGGGGTTCGGCTGTCGAGGGGTTCGCGCGCAGACCCGATCGGAAGTGCAGGCGGCGGTCGCCGAGGCACTCACGGCCGACCGCCCCACCCTGCTCGAGGTCCCTGTGGACCGCGCCGATTACGATCGGATGTTATAAGATCGACTGCCGGTGGCTCTTCTTTGTGATGGGAACACCCGTCCAGCCTACTTCAGGCCGGCTTCGTGCAGGACCTTTGTGACTTCTTGCTTTTGCGCCGGGGTGAGCTCGAACGTCGGCCGGCGGCACCGCCCGCAATCGAGCGTTCCGAGCTGCACCATCGCTTCTTTGAGTCCCGCCGGATGCGAGCCGACCGTGAACAGCCGCCGTACCGGGGCCAGCTGCGACTGGCGCTGTAGTGCGTTCTTGTGGTCTCCGGCGATTGCGGCCGTATAAATGCTCACCGCCAGCGCCGGGGCAACATTGGCGGTGGCAGCGACAGCGCCGGCACAGCCATAGAGCACCGCCCCGTAAATGAGCGTGTCGCGTCCCATGAAGACCTTGAACCCCGGCGGGCAGGCGCGCACGATCTCCGCACTGTTGGTGAGATCCCCCGTGCTGTCCTTGATGCCTGCGAAGTTGGGAACCTCGCGGGCCAGCCGGGCCACGGTAGCGACGGTCAGCGCCACGCCCCCGGTCCGCTCCGGAATGTTGTACGCCAGGACCGGGAGCTTCGTGGCCGCACAGATCGCCCGGTAATGCTCCAGCAGCTCGTCCTGCGACGGCTTGAGGAAATACGGCGTCACCGCCGAGACGGCATCGCAGCCGACCGCTTCGGCATACCGGGTCAGGGCGACCGATTCGGCCGTCGTGATCGCGCCGACGTTCGGCATCACGAACACGCGGCCGGCCGCTTCCTCGACCGTCACCTGCATGAGCCGCTTCTTTTCCTCCAGGCTCAACGTCGAGAATTCCCCTCCGGTGCCGACCGGAAACAGGCCGTGCACGCCGGCGTCGATCTGCGAGCTGATGATCTTCCGGAAGGCGGCTTCGTCCACCCTTTCGTCGGCTGTGAAGGGCGTGATGACCGCCGGAATGATGCCCCGGAGTTCTTTTGCCATCCCTAATCTCCTTTGCAGAAATCGATCAGAAACGCGAGAGGTGTTTCGTGGAGGAAGCTACTGCAATCCTTTCCGGGCTGTCAACCGATTCTCGGCTCCGGGCAGAGCACACCGCGGACTCCGTCCGGGGTCGTCGCTTCGACCCGCACCCAGGCGCGCCCGCCGATCAGCTCAGCGTCTCCCGTGAACCAGACCCGCAGGTAATTGTCGCTGAGCCCTTCCAGCACACCGAGATCTGCGCGTGACCGCAATACGACCACCTCGACCGCTTCGCCGACCCCGCACTCCCGAAACGCGCGCATCTTGCGCGCGGCGAGACTTCTGAGCGCCTGACTCCGCTCTCGAATAATCGACCGGTCGACTTGGTCCGGGTAGGTGGCAGCATCCGTGCCCGGCCGGCGCGAGTAGCTGAACACGTGCAGACCGGCAATTGGGAGGCCGTCCAGCATCTCGTACGTATGGCGAAACGCCTCGTCATCTTCCCCGGGAAACCCCACGATGACGTCCGCGGACACTGCCAGTCCCGGAACGGCGCACGTCGCCTCCTCCACCAAGCTCCGGAACTGGGCCGCCGTGTGGCTGCGCCGCATCCGCCGCAAGACACCCTCGTCTCCGCTCTGCAGAGGCAAATGCAAATGCCGGCACAGGCGGCCTGTATCGAAGAGGCCGATCAGGCCCGCTGTCACTTCGTGCGGATCGAGCGAGCTTAATCGGATGCGCGGACCGTCAGGCGTCTCGAGAATCTGCCGGCACAAGGCGGGCAGTGTCGTCTTGGGCGTCAGATCGCGGCCATACGTTCCCAGGTGAATACCGGTCAGCACGACTTCGGGGAAACCGCCGGTTTGGAGCCGAGCGATTTCCGCCCGCACGCGGTCGGGCGTCTGGCTGCGGTTCGCGCCGCGGACCTGCGGCACCACACAGAAGCTACACCGGTAATTGCAGCCGTCCTGGATTTTGAGAAATGCCCGCGTGCGATCGGGCGCGATGCCCGGACCGTACGCATCGGCGTCCATGCGGCGGAGAGCCGCCATATCGCCCACCTGAATCGTCGGGGCGCCGGTCTTGTGAAAGGCGATCAGCGCCAAGAGCAATCCGGCCTTCTCTTGATTCCCCAGCACCAGGTCCACCCCGGCGATGGCCGCCACCCTGTCCGGCGCGGCCTGGGCGTAACAGCCGGTCACCGCCACGATCGCCGCGGGATTGCGGTGCACCGCGCGCCGGGCCAGCTGCCGCGAGTCGGCGTCCGCCTGGGCCGTGATTGTGCAGGTATTGATGACGTAGGCGTCCGCCTCGGCCTCGAAGGGAACGACCTCGTGCCCGCCGTGCTGTGCATGCCCGCGCAGCGCATCGGTTTCGAACTGGTTCAGCCGGCAGCCGACTGTCGTGAATGCGATCCGCATGATTCAACCGTTTGCCGACTGCTCCGGCGCGAGGCCGGGTAGCACCGACTGACTCTCGACCGACGGCGCAGCCGCGATCGCTCCTTCCCCCTCGCTGCTTTCTACCAGTCCGACGCCGATCACCAGGCGCTCCAGATGGAGCAGATTCAAGACGTCCTCCCGATTATACGTCAGCAGCAGCTCCAGCGCGGCCTCGTCCCGTTCATCCTGGTAGCGCGCCCAGAGTCGCAAGGCGTCAAAGCCGTTCAGCCCGCGCGTGGTTCGGGCAATGCCGAACCGCTCTTCTAAACGTTTCAGCCCGCCTTTCAATCCCGCGCGTCGGCACGCCGTCAGCAGGTCGAGCGATTTGAAGTGCGCCCGCAGATCCACCCGCACCTGGCGCTCTAAGATGGGGAGGTCGAACCGGTCCCCGTTGAAGGTGCAGATCGTGTCCACGCCCTCGAGCGCGTCGCACACCGTCACGTCCGTGATCTGGCCACCGACCAACTGGACGAAGCCGCGATCCTCGCGAAAAATCCCGACCACGGTCACGTCGCCGCTGGCGCAGGTCTCGATGTCCAGGTACGCTTTAATGGAAGCCTCCACACGCCCGCATTCGCCATTGCATCCTAAACGTGGCATGCAGGGCTGTCAATCGGCGGAGGGCGGATATTGCGGCCAGCCTGTCTTCATGGTAAGTTGCACTCCTCCGACATTCCGGCGCCCGCTGGGGCGCCGCAGTTCTTTCCGCTGGCCTTCTGATTCCTGGCGGACCAACGCCCTCCTGGGATTCCGGGTTTTCAGCGGTCGAGGGTCATCATGCGCATCGGGATCATCGGCTTGCCCGCGACGGGCAAGACCACACTCTTCAATCTGCTCTGCGAATCGGGCGGTTCCCACATCGGCCACCAGAACGCCAAAGAACCGAACGTCGCAGTGGTCAAGGTCCCCGATCCCCGGCTCGATTTTCTCGCCGAGCTGTTCCAACCCAAGAAACTGACCCCTGCGACCATCGAATTCATCGATTTCGTCGCCTTGACGCGGGGCGCCGGCAAGGGCGAAGGGCTAGGGAGTCATTTTCTCACCCAGATGCGACAGGTCGATGCATTGGTCCACGTGCTCCGCGACTTCGACAATCCGGGCGTCGCACACGTCGAGACCACGGTGGATCCGGTCCGCGACGCCGGCCTGGTCAATACCGAACTGTTCCTGGCGGACCTCGACACGGTCGAGAAGCGCATCGCCCGACTCGAGCTAGACCTTAAGAAGATCAAGAAAGACGAATCCATTCGCGAGCTGGACCTCCTGCGCCGCTGCCACGAATGGTTGGTCGGTGAACGCCCCATTCGGGATCTCGATCTAAGCCTCGATGAAGCGAAGCTGCTGCGTGGCTTCACCCTGCTCACCGCCAAGCCAATGCTGTTCTTGCTCAACCTGGGCGAAGAGAATCTCGGGCAGGCGAACCCGGCGGCCGAGGCAGTCCGTGCTTTGGGCGGCAAGAATGTCGGACTGTGTGAATTGTGCTTGAAGGTCGAGTGGGAAGTGAGTCAATTGCCCCCGGATGACGCCGCCGCCTTTCGGGCTGATCTCGGGCTGGCCGCCGAAGGTTTCGACCGGGTACTTCGCGCCTGCTTCGATCTGCTCGGTCTGATCACGTTCTATACCGGCGAAGGCGGCGAAGAGACTCGCGCTTGGACGATTCCCGCCGGCTCGAGCGCCCTGAAGGCCGCCGGCGTGATTCACAGCGATCTCGAGCGCGGCTTCATTCGGGCCGAGGTCGTGCACTATGCCGACCTGAAGGCGCTGGGTTCGATGGCGGCCGTGCGGAAGAAAGGCTTGCACCGCGTGGAAGGCAAAGAGTATGTGATGGCCGATGGCGATATCGTCATTGTCCGATTTAACGTGTGATCTCGATCCGAGCACCCAGCAAACACCACCGCCCGGTTGCATGAGCGACCGGGCGGTGGTGTTTGCATCTCTTTGCCGAGAGATCAGCGCGGCGCCGGAGGTACATCCCGATCGCGCGGCGACATTCCGACCTGGCCTGCTTGACCTGGCGGCGCGGGGCCGTACACCGGCCCAGTGGTGACCGAAGTCCCCGTTCCACCCCCTCCAGGCGCTCCGCCCGTCATAGAAGGCGCCCCGCCTGGACCCATGGGGGAAGGTCCTGAGCCGCTCGTCGCAGGCCCGCTGCCCATTGATCCACTCGATGACGTTCCGCCTCCAACTGGCGATCCCATTTGAGAAGAGCCCGAGATTGGCCCTCCAATTCCCGGGGGCCCCGGAGGCATTGGCATGCCGGGCGGACCGGGGATTTGCCCTGGCGGCGTGCCAGGTGGCGGCCCCATCATCTGCCCGGCGGGCATGCCTGGGGGCGGCCCCGAGGCGGTGAACCCGCCACCGCCATCGGGTGCGTAATAGCGCGGAATGGACAGCCGTGAGCGCTCAATCCGCTCGACGTCGGATTTCCGGAGTTCAACCTTCTCTCCGGCGCGAAACACGAGGACCAGCTCGTCAACTTCCGTGACTTCTGACCCCCAAACCGTGTCCCCGTTCTTCAGATACACGGTGTCCGCTCTGGCCGTCGCGGCAAAGATAAGGCACACAAGCCCGGTAACGCTCCATAGCCTGCGCATGCGCCTGTTCCTCCTCTCTCAGACTATCGGAAGCTTTTGCCGCGAGTTAAGGTCTTTTACTTTAGAGGGAAGTCTCGAACAGTCAAGCCATTTTTCAGTGCCTTGCTTCACAAACTTGACAAACTTCCTCATGTCCGATAAACAGATAACCAAATATTTTGGAGGGAGACAGTGAGTCGCCAGGACATTCGGAATACTGCCCCCGCTGTTGGCACCACCCCACAGGACATGCGTGGACGCCAACACGCGCGATTTTCGGCCACCATTCCCGTGTCCTGTTGGCGTGCGTCGGCACGAACCTCCCAGATCGTGCGCGGGCGGATGGCGAATGTCAGCGGCGGTGGAATTGCCCTCGACCTCCCTGTCCGCCTTCGCCCTGATACCCGCGTCCGGATAGAAGCGCGCAGCGCCATCGGCCCCCTCCAGGCCGAAGCGTATATTCGATGGACCCGGCGCTTGCCGGGAGATGCCGAACGTTTCCGGCATGGACTCCGTCTGCCCGATT
>DATJQT010000040.1:0-1375 GCA_035505475.1 Vulcanimicrobiaceae bacterium | reverse complement strand
TTACTGTCCCGCCGGCGCGGACCAGCCGCCGGAATAGACGCCGAGCTCGCTCGATGCCGGAGGCGCTGCCAGGGCGTTGTTGGCGTTACGGAATTGCTGGCTGGTCGTGACGTGGGCCTTGCGGGCGTGGTGGGTTTCGGCGGCGGTTGCGATCTGCGCGGTCGATGCTGCGATCAGCAGCGCTGCGGTGGCGGTGAACAGGGTCTTGCGCATGGGTGTCTCCTCTTGATCCTCACGCCCTGGCGAAGCAATGGCTGCTTCGCGGTCTGGCGTGCGGGTGAGGTAATCCCCTCGGTGGAAGCGGAGAAGCTGCGGAAAGTGGAAAGGACTGTTCAGCAGCAGCGAACAATGCGGTGTCGCGTCACGTCGGCCGTGGAGCGACCGCTCACGCCTCACCATGAGAGCCGGGCGCGGGGGTGTTGGGCAGGGGAATCTCGAATGCGCCGAGATGGAATTCGTCCGGAACGATGTCGCCGTAGGAGTTGGGTGGCAAGCTGTCCTGCGAGCTGGCTTTTGAGCTGCCTGGCGGCAGCGGCACCAGCGTGAAGGCGGCGTCCGGAAACTGCTCCCAGACTTGCAAGTCCTCGGCGGTGACGGTGAGCCAGCCGAATGTGAACATGTAACGCCCGGGCTCCGTCACGCGCCCAGCCTTCTGCCACGTGATCTTGTTGACCACTGCCGACGCCTGCCCCGGAACCCGCTCTTGCACGGTGATGCTGCTTCAACAATTACGCAAGGAACACGACGTCACAGGCGACGGCGCCGCCGGACGAATGCCGGCGGGACCATCGACTGCGCAAAGCCAAATCTCTAGCCGACCGGCAGCCGCCGTGTGGCGGGTGTTGTTTCCGCCGCCTGCGCCGGTGTCGATACCGGATGCGTGACCGGCAATTGCAGCACCGTCACCCGCTGCCCCTCGCAGAGCAGGGTCACCAGCACATGGCTTCCGTCCGGAAATTCGATCGCGTCGTGGTGACGATCGGGAATGTGCGTGTCGATGGTGTTGAACTTCCCGACCCGGAAATTGACCGTGCGGGTCCAGATCCAGCGGTTGTCGTATCTGACGTTGTCGGCGAAGGCGAGCTCGGTGCCGGGCATCATGCAGACCGCAACCGTCGGGTCGCTCTCTGATGCAAAGCCGCGGGTCGAGGTGCCGCGGAATGTCGTGGTGATCAGCGTTTCGCCGACCTGGGCGGGACGCGACGCCACGGCATGCAGGCTGTAGTCACACATTGGATTGCTCCTCGCTTTGAGATAGCCCAATTGCGATAGCCAACCCACGCTTCTCTCGTCGAGGCGCAGGCCTCTATCAGAGTGGACGAAGCTCCTCAGGCTCTGAGGGCTTGTGGGCGATTATGCGACCCGCGCACGCGAA
>DATJQT010000039.1:0-5780 GCA_035505475.1 Vulcanimicrobiaceae bacterium | reverse complement strand
GGGTCCTCGCCGCGTTCGCTGCTCTCCAGGCCCTCGCCCCAAAGAAGGGGCGGGCTGCGCAAGCGCCAGCCCACCCGCTGCGGATCGGCATCATCGGCGCCGGCTCGCAGGGCGGCACCGTCGGCCGGCTCTGGGTCCAAGCCGGGCACGAGGTGCTGTTTTCCTCCCGCCATCCCGACGCGCTGGTTGCGATGACCCGCCCGCTCGGCCCCCGGGCCTCGGTGGGCACGCCGCGCCAGGCGGCCGCCTTCGGGTCGATCATCTTGTTTACCGTCCCCTATGACGCCTTGCCCCAGCTCGGGCAGGACCTGCAGGCCGAGCTGCGGGGCAAGATCGTGCTCGATGCCACGAACCCCGGCCCGGGCAGCGAGAATGCGTTAACGCGCGAGGCGATGGCCAACGGCGTCGGCCAGACGTCCGCGAAATACCTCCCGGGCACGCGGCTGGTCCGCGCCTTCAGCGCCGTGGATGCCTGGGCGGTCAAAGATTCAGCCGGCCGGCAGAACGGCAAGCTGGGCGTGCCGATCGCCGGGGATGACGCGGAAGCCGTGCAGGTCGCCGTCCAGCTCGCGCGCGATGCCGGGTGCGAGCCGGTGGTGGTGGGCAATCTTGCCGCGGCTACGAGCTTCCAGCGCGGTGGTCCGGGGTTCCGGGCGAACACGACGGCCCCGGAGCTGCGGCGCCGGCTCGGCCTGCCCGAAGGGCAGTAGCGCAGGTCCGGGCTTCAGACCCGACAAATGGTGTGGCTGAACTGGCAAGATGGCAGAGCTCTTACGTGATCGGTGGCTCGTCCGGCGCCGCATCGATCGGCATCCAGTGGAATGATTCGCTACAATGCGTGGAGCTCCGGCGATGCGGCGTAGATGGTGGAAACCTTGGCGGTGGCCGTGGAAGCCGTCACTGATTCTGATGTTCTGGGCGGCTCTTGTCTTGGCCATCTTATACCTCACCTACCGGGTTGTGGATCCGCTCCCACCACGGCACTTCGCCATCGCGGCCGGGATTGCAGGCACCGGGTTCGACGACACTGCGAGGCAATACGCCCGGATCCTCGCGCGGGAGGGAGTGACGCTCGAAATCCGGAACTATGCGAGCTCGGTCGAGCATTTTGACGCGCTGCGCGATGCCCGCTCGGGCGTGCAAGCGGCCATCACGAACTTCGGCTTCACGCATCCGCAGGACGCGGAGACCCTCGCATCCCTCGGTGGCGTCTCCGATACTCCGCTCTTCATTCTTTCCCGGACCGCCGCGCCCCCGACCCATTTTGCGCAATTCCGGGGCAAGCGCCTGGCCATGGGAATGCCGGGAACCTCCCAACGCACGTTGCTGATGGAGGTGCTCAAGGCGACAGAGGCCCAGGACGCATCCACCCGGTTCGTGGATCTGAATTACGCCGACTCCCTCAACGCGTTGATCGCCGGTGACATCGATGTCGCCGCCTTTCCCGCGCAGCTGGGGGATCCGCTCTTGCAGCGAGCATTCGGAACGCCGGGAATCCGCCTGATGAACGTGGCGCAAGCGGAAGCGATTGCCAAGACGGTGCCCGGGGTGAAGCACATCGTGTTGTGGCGCGGCCTCGCAAATTTGCCCCGGGACATTCCGTCGACGGATACGGACCTCCTGGCCTTCCGTACCCGCGTGCTCGTCCGCAAGGACCTGCACCCCGCCTTGCAGTACCTGCTGCTCGAAGCCATGCGCGAAGTCCACGGCGCACCGGGTCCCTTCAATCGGCTCGGGGAATTTCCCGCCGAACAACCCAATGACTTGCCCCTCTCGCCAACCGCTGAAGCCTTTTACCGCTCAGGCCCATCCTTCTGGCAACGGTACACGGCATTCTGGCTGACCTCCCTCGTCGACCGGATCGTGTTCTTCGTCATTCCGATCGTCGGGATGCTGATCCCCGTCATTGGCTTCGCCCCCCGCGTGTACCGGTGGCTAAACGTCCGTCGGATCGACCAATTGCACCGCGCGTTAGGGCACCTCGAAGGCGAGCTCGATCAGGGGGCCGATGCGCCCCGAGTTCTCGAGTACCAGACACGACTCGCCGACATCGAATCGGCCGTGCGTGTGCTCAAGGTGGCTCGCCCATTCGCCACCGATCTCCTGCTCCTCCGGATGCATTTGCGGATGGCGCAAGAGGATGTTGCCCGAATGGGAGCAGAAAATTGACCTAAGTGGTCTTGCCGTGCGGGCGAAGCAGAGCACGCAGGCCGTCATCCCCGGCCGCATCTTCTACCGCGCAGAAGGCCAGAGAGGCCTTTGAAAGTTTCCTGAGCACCTACCGTCCTGATGTCGGGGGCAAGGAAGTTGTGAAAGTGGAAGAGCGGAAGTGGACAATGGTCCGGCAGACAGGTGACGCTCTCATCCTCGTATTTGGAGCCCACATGGCAGCCGATGCCGAGGAGTTACTCAAGGCAGCAGAACAGAAACGACCCGAAGGACATATGTAGGAAGAGGATGCCTGTTTCTTCGATGACGGGCTTGAAGCGAGCGGATGCATAGCAGACAATTGTTCATCATGAAAGGCGGCGCGGTCGCCGAAAATTACGTGATATTATTTCTCCCCGTGACGCCCTTCGCCTTGCCACGAAGGAGGCGCTGAAATGACATCGAACAGCAGAGAATCGGCTATGGGCTCCAGCGAGCCCGACATGATCCGGTTGGCCGGCTTGATTCGCGCGTATGCGCCCCATGACGGGCGGTTTGAGCTCCGCATCCCGGGAGTGTACGCCATCCGCGTGTCGCGCACGAACCCTGAATTGATCCACGCCCTCCAGCAGCCCGCGTTGTGTATCATCGCCCAAGGTGCGAAAAACATCCTCCTGGGCCAGGAGGTGTACGAGTACGATGCCTCCCGGATGCTGGTGTACTCCGTCGATCTGCCGGTCGCCGCCCAGATCACCAAAGCCAGCCCCGCTGAGCCGTACCTCTCGTTCAAGTTGGATTTCAACCCGGCGAAAATTGCCGACCTGGTCCCGAAGGTGTACCCGCACGGGATTCCGCGCGCGGCGGAAAGTCGGGGAGTGTTCCTCGGGCCCATCGATCTGCGGATCGTCAATGCCGTATCCCGCTTAATGGAATTGATGGCACAGCCTGGGGAGGCGGAACTGCTCGCCCCCCTGATTATCGAGGAGATCTTGATCCGACTGCTCCGGAGCCCCATGGGGCTCCGGGTGGCCCAGATCGGCCAGGTGGAATCCAACGTGCACGGCATTGCAAAAGCTGTGGCGTGGTTGCGCGCGAATTTTTCTGAGGCCATGAAAGTCGAGGAGCTGGCGAAGCTGGCTCACATGAGCCCGTCCTCGTTCCACCAGCACTTCAAAGCAGTGACGTCGATGAGCCCGGTGCAGTTCCAGAAAGTGCTGCGCCTACAAGAGGCGCGGCGCCTCATGTTATCGATGATGGTCGACGCAGGAACGGCGAGTTGGCGCGTGGGATATCAAAGCCCGTCACAGTTCAGCCGCGAGTACGGCCGGTTCTTTGGGAGTGCGCCCACCAAGGACATCGCCAAATTGCGGGAACACTCGGCCTTTGGTCCGGCCCTCGAAGTGGCCCAAGCCGCAGGCTAACCCGCCCCAGGGGGTTGGGGCCATTTGGGAAGTCTGTAAGCGGGTATCCCGCGCGGATTTCGTTTTCAGAAAGGAACGGCAGAGAGGATCTGTAGCGGAAAAGAGTTCGGACCTGGGGCCTCCCACACCTCCATATTATGGAAACCGAATAACCCCGTTAACGTCAGGTGTACAAAAGCCTTCGGGTCCTCCTGGGGACAACAATGTATTCTTCGGGAGTGCTGCCAATATTCAAATGCCATGACGAGGTGGACAGGGCTTGGGCTGTAATCCCAAAATGATAATGTCCTATTTTGCCAATATAGAAATGTCCTATGCCCCGTTACACTGCTCGACCAACAAGGGAGGGCGTTGTGGCGGACAAGGACATGATTACGATGAGCCGACGGGAAGCAAGGCGACTCCACATTCTGCATCAGGCACTCGAGCGGAAGCTGGCCCAGCGAGAGGCCGCCGGCCTCATTGGGCTGAGCGACCGGCAAGTTCGGCGGCTGGTCCAGCGGCTCCGGGCGGAGGGGGAAGGAGGCATCTGCCACCGCGCACGCGGCAGGCCGTCGAACCAGCGCATTCCCCAGCGAGTCAAGGCGCGGGCGCTTAGGCTCTTCCGCGACAAGTACCGCGATTTCAACCTCACCCATGCCGCCGAGAAACTGGGCGAGGTCCACGGGATCCGCCTCCACGCGGAGACGCTGCGGCTCTGGCTGAACGCGGCCGACATCGCCTACCGGAAGCGGCGGCCACGGAAGCATCGGCAGTGGCGGGAGCGCAAGGCCCAGCGCGGGGCGCTGGTGCAGATCGACGGCTCGCACCACGACTGGTTCGAGGGCCGCGGCCCGGTCTGTGTGTTCATGGGGGATCTCGACGATGCCACCAACACCGTGGCTGGCCGGTGCTCTGACTACGAGGGCACCTGGCCGGCCATGGACAGCCTGAAACGGTACATCCGGCAGTACGGCATCCCACAGAGCGTCTATCTCGACAAACACACCACGTAGAAGTCGGGGGCCGCCCCGACGATCGACGAACAGCTCAGCGATCAGAAGCCCCTGAGCCAGTTTGCACGGAGCCTGGCCGAGCTCGGGATCGACGTCATCCACGCCAACTCCCCCCAGGCCAAAGGCCGGGTGGAGCGGCTCTTCAAGACCCTCCAGGATCGTCTGGTCCGCGAGATGCGACTCGTGGGGATCCAGAGCGTGGCGGAAGCCAACGCGTTTCTCGAGCGCTACTTGCCGCAGCACAACCGGCGCTTCAGCAAGGTGGCCGCGGCCGCCGCGGATCTGCACCGGCCCGCCCCCACCAGCCGAGAGCTGGACCGGGTGCTCTGCAGCAAAGCAGAGCGCACTGTCAAAAACGACTTCACCATCGTGCACCACGGCGCGCTCTACCAGCTCGACCAGCCGACCCGCGCGCGGAAGGTTACGGTGGAGGAGCGGCTCGACGGCACCCTGCACGTCACATACAAGGGACGGGAGCTGCGTTATCGGGCGCTCCCTGCGCAGCGGCCCCAAGAAGCACCAGAGCCACCGCGTGCGCTGCACACGAACAAACCGTGGACCCCTCCCACGGATCACCCGTGGCGGAGGCCATGGCTCCCACGGCGACGCACCAAGGACCAGTCTGTTGCTGCTCCCTAGAACCGGACATTTCTATTTTGGTAGGCATAGGACATTTCTATTTTGGGTTGACATGGACAGGGCTTGGGCGCTATCCGGCGGTAATGGCAGAGGCGGCGGCGAGGCGCTGCTGCAGGTGGCGGAAGTCGAGGGGTTTTTCCAAGCACTCGAGCGCGCCCATGGCGAGGGCCTGCATGCGGGTGGCCTCGTCGAGCACGCCGGAGATGATGAAGATGATGATTTCCGGTGCGGTGCGTCGGATGTGCCGCAAGAGTTCCAGCCCGTTGATGCCCGGCAAACGGATGTCGAGCAGCACGACATGCAGGCGCTGTTCCTGCAGCGCCTCGAAGACCTGCAAGCTCTCGCCGGCGGTTCGAACCTCGTAGCCTTCCCGGACCAGAAAATAGCGGAGAAGCTTCCGCAAGACCGGCTCATCTTCGACCACGAGTATAGTGCTCTTGGTTGTCATGTCGTTTGTCCTTCTTACCTATCGGGACGAAGCAGCAAGAACACAACCCAATATTCGTACTTCATACGATTGACGGGGCGGGGATGTTTCGATGAAAACGCGACGGCCCGCCCGAGCCGGCATTTCTGA
>DATJQT010000038.1:0-3047 GCA_035505475.1 Vulcanimicrobiaceae bacterium | reverse complement strand
GACCCGGACAGGGCCATCGTTCGACCTCATCTTTCGGTGCCCGCCGACGACCACCCCTACGTCCTAGCCACTCGGCTCGATCCCCCACACCCCACCAATGCTCAGTGCCGCCCACAACCGACGTCGTTGCGGCCCGATCATTGCCTAACGCCAGCGAGAGCTTCCGCTAACGCCCGGCACGAAACGGCAGGTCTAGACCGGTTGGTCCGCCGGTCATCCGCCGCCAGATACCGAAAAGATGCGGATTTTCGCCCTTTCGGATGCGATCTCGAGCCCACCAAGATCACAGAAATACGTGACGTATTCAGGTGGTCCGGCGATCGGACATAAACCGGACACGGTGCTTGCACTCCCGACAAGGGACTTTCCTCGCTGCTGTTTCTCCCGGACGAGCAGCGCCGCGGTTCCGGGGAGCAGGTACCCCGATGCCTGGGATCGCATCAGCAGTCGCCGGCTCGACCTCCTCGACGAGCTGGCCGCCAGCGGCATCACAACAGACACAGTGCGGGCTGGTCCAGGATTTGGCCGCAGCCGGGGACGGCGGGAGGCCGCGAGCGCCCAAGGCCGTCAAGGCCGTAGGGCGCGAGAGCGGTCGCGGTCGGCCGGACGACGGCCACGGTGCAGGCCCTAGCCAGGCCACCGCCGGCGGGCTTGTTATATGTGCCAAAAGTGTCCGCGACGCCGTCGAGGGAGGCGTCGGTACGGAGCTGTTGGCCGCGGGCGCCCTGGGGCTGCGGTTCCCGAGCCCTGACCTGGTGGCCTCGGCGGCGGCACTGTTTGAGCGGGCGCAGCCGTGGGCGCACGGGCCAGACCGTCTCGGCAAGGAACCGGAGTCGGGCCGATTCCGGATCACGGTGGGCCCCGGCGTGGTCCGCCTCGGCTGGACAAGTCCTGTTCGCGCGGAAAAGGTATCTGAGCGAGCAGTCAGCCGCCACCGGCTCGATGTAGCGGCCGAGATGGACCACATCAAGGCAGGCCGTGACAGGTCCAACGCACCTGGGCGTGCGATCACTGAATGGTCCCGCAAGTCGCGTGCCGCGATGTGCCGCACCTTCGCCGAGCTCGACTACACGCCGCTGGTGGAGTGCGGCCGTGTACCCGCGATGGTGACCCTGACCTACCCCGGCGACTGGGAATCCGTCGCACCTGACGGAGCCAGCGTGAAACGCCACATGATGCTCTGGCGCAAACGATTCCAACGCGAATGGGGCGAACCAGCCCGCTACATCTGGAAGCTGGAATTTCAACGCCGCGGCGCACCACACATTCACCTATGGATGGCTTCCCCACACACGGTCGGCCGATCAGGCCGCAAATTCCGGGACTGGCTGTCACAGGAATGGGCGGACATCGTCGGTCATCCCGACCCTGAGCAACGCGCACGCCACTTGCTCGCCGGCACAGCTATCGACATCCTGAACGGATTGCGCGCCTGCGACCCCAAGCGCTTGGCGATCTACTTCACCAAACACTCATCACCGAATAAATTGGGCGACAAGGAATACCAGCACATCGTTCCGGAAGCCTGGCGGCAGCCGGGCCACGGACCGGGTCGCTTTTGGGGCGTCCATGGGTTGCAACGCGCAATCGCAGTCGTGGAGATCGCTCAGGACGCGTACCTGACCGCCCGAAGGATCATGCGTCGCTGGTCTCGCTCACAAACCAGCTACGGCGACCGCACCCGTCGCTTCCCGACCGCGATCGTTCCGCGGATCGCGTGCGTCGCAGTTCAACGGGTAGACAGTCAGACCGGCAAAGTACGCCAGCGCAGGGTCCGCCGGCGACGACTCCTGTGCAACCAAGGCGGACTTGCCGGTGGCTACGCGCTTGTGAATGACGGGCCAGCGTTCGCATCCCAGCTCGCCGGGGCGTTATCGGCAGACTAGGCGCATGAGAGCTTGTAGGACGTTGGCGGTTGCATCAGCAAGATGGCCTTACAGCAGACGCAGGTCCCGGATATCCGACTAGGAATTTAGGGCGGGCGGACGGGCTCGAACCCGTTACCAACGGATTAACGCCCCGCCGTTCTCGGTGGTTGCCAATAAATCCCGTAATTATCTGCGCGGCAAGTGATTACATTGCTTATTAGCCACTCCTGGTTGCCGTTGATTCTCGTTGCCTCTCGGTCATAAACGACGAACAAAAGACGAGCTGATCGTGAGCGATACCGGATCACCGCACCGGAGCGGCTACCGTTGCAGCACCACACCACTCCCCTTGCTGTTCGCACACGCTGCGACACTCTGCGGAGGTGGCATGGCTTGAGGCGGACGTATGTTGCCAGGCACTCAAATGAGTATGAGAGCGTCACTTTCGGTGAGGACGAACAACCGGTAGTTGGTGTGCATGCTGACCTGATGGTGTTCACGGTGACGGCCCAAGGTCCTGAGACACCTCAGCCACTGGAAACCGTCGCGGCACGCTCGATGTCCTTGGGACACACTCGGGTCAGGGGACAGTCGATGCACCGCGGAATCCCAGCGGCGCACCATGTCCGGCCAATCATCCACACCGGGTAGTCGAGCTCGCCTGGGCGCAGGGGATGCAGGCGCCTCGCAGCGTCGATCATGTGGTCGCGGTCGTCGCGCTCAGCGAGATGCGTCCTCAGGAACACGCGGCGCAGGTGGATGTCGATAGCGACATCGCTCCTGTTCAAGGCACCGATGTGTACGCCGAGGTCTCGCTCGAGGATCTCGACGGCCATGGCGGCCTTCTTCTGAGCGATGCCCTTGAAGGCGACCAGGCGCTGCTGCAAGACGTCTGCGTCCGGCCGATCGTTCCAGATTCGTCCGGCATCACCATCCCAGGTGCGCATGACCCGTGCGGCCGCTGTGACGATCCAGGCGGGCACGTTGTTGACGAAGCGATGCAGCTTCGGTGGCCGCTGAAACGCCGCCGTCACTGCATCGCCGTCGGCAGCAATCCGCGCGGTGTCGAGTTGGCCAAGACGCTGCTTGAGCAAGTACGGTGCTTCCCAGGCGCGCTCAGCCGGAACCCCTGGTCGCAGATGACCGCGACGAGGAAGGCGAACGGATCCTCCCGAACCA
>DATJQT010000037.1:0-12862 GCA_035505475.1 Vulcanimicrobiaceae bacterium | reverse complement strand
GCTCGGCCGCCTCTCTCGCGGGTCTCCGGCCGAATGGTCGGTGCCTCGCTACGAATGGTGCCTGGCGTGCGGGCGGTCGAATGCGCGTGGTGCACAGCTGCGGTTCGCGTACAGCGACCACGCCGTCTGGCACCATCTCAGCCCGCCGGCGGGTTTCCGCACGCGAGACGGCAGCGTAGCCCTGGCGTACTTCTGTATCGTGGCAGACGAATTGGGCTGGTGGCTGGGTGCCCTCCGGCAGGGAGAATGCGGCCTCACCAGCCGGCTGATCGTGGCCCTCGGCGCCCCGGTACGCTTTGGAACGTCCTTGCTCGCGATCGGCGCAAGGTCAGAGGTGCGATCGCAGGATCCCAAAGGACGCTTCTGGGACACGAAATGCGTCGTTCTGACTAAGCAGGGTCAGCCGGTGGCTCAGGCAGAGGTACAGTTCGCAGCCAGCCGAGCATTCACCAAGACCATGCTGCCCGGTTTCATCGTGGAAGATGCGGCGGCAGTTGGGCAGGCATTTCCGAGGTATGCAGAGCGTACCGAGTAAAGCGTCACCTGGTACGCGGTCCGCTCCGGAAGCTGACGGGTTTCTCTTGCTTGCTTACTCGTCATCCCCCTGCAGCGGCTTGCGCCCGGCGAATCCCTCCCGTAGCCCGTGCCAGTGGCCGATGCTGGACTCGCCAAGTTTCCAACACAAGAACACCGTCGTGCCCCGATGCCGCCAGAGGAAATCCACGAGCCCCTGATCCAGGTCTTTGATCACGCACCCCCATGCCTCGATTTGCTGGACGCTCTGGGCGATTCCGGCCATGAGCCGCTCGGCCTCGCCCCGCGCTTCGCCAAATCGCCCGGTGGGCATCCCTCCGCCGCCGCGCGCGGCAACGTCCCGGAATTCCTGCAGGGTGGTTTGGACCGCCCGGAGCGCCGTGCGCAATCCCACGACCCGCCGGACCACCGGCTCGAGACTGGGCAGCAACGCTTCGGCTTCCGCATAGGTGAATACCCGCGGGGCGACGCCCTGTGGTTCGTCGGGAAGTGTCATTTGACCCGATGCTCCAACGCCTCGATGTTGTGGACGGCAACGGGCGCCCGGGGGTCTTGCGGTGCCAATTGCTGAAACAGGCGGAACTGGTCAAGTGCCAGTTTGGAGAGGAACCGTTTCTCATCCACGGCATTGAAGCGCGCTTTTTCGATGTACGCCATGCCCAGCCAATAATGTGCGTCCGCATCGGACGGTCGCAGATCCGTCATCCGCCGTAGGGCCTCAATCCGTTCGTCCATGAGGAGCAGCATCTTCTTTTGCAGCGCCAAGTTGAGCATATACTGGGCGTCGGCGTCTTGCGGTCGCACGCGGGTGGCGGCCCGAAACGCCTCCACAGCGGCGTCCATTTCATTGCTCTCGGTGTATGCGAGTCCAAGCTTGAACTGGATGGATGCATCCTGCGGCATCAGGCGCGCCGCCTCGGCCAGGTGTTCAGCCGCCAATCGCGGCTCTTTCAGGTTGAGATACAAGTCCCCGAGCTCCAGCCGGATATGCACGTCGTCCGGCCGCTTGACCACCGCGGCGCAAAACTCGGCCGCCGCCTGCTGCAGGTCGCCCCGTGCGCGGTACGCCAAGCCGAGCCCGACATGCGCATCGACATAGTCCGGCTGCAGCGCGAGCGCCTGGCGAAACGCCTCGGCCGCCTCCGCGGGCTGGCGCAGGCGCAGCAGCGTGATGCCCAAATTGTGCTGCGCCTCGGCCGCGGTCGGATCCAGCCGGACCGCCTGCCGAAACTGGTACAGCGCGTATTCGAGGTCGCCGCGATTCAGCGCCCCGACCCCGGCATTGTAGCGCTGCAGCGCCTCCTTCTTGTTGGCCTCTTGTGGCGTCTCCTGCGCCCCGGCGCCGACGACCAGCGCGAGCCCCAGGGCCAAGGCCGCACCGATGCTGGCCAGCCTCATGGCGCCTCCTGTGGCGGTGCCGGGGCGGCAAACGCGGCGTCAGCCGCGAAGATCGGCGTACTCGCGCGCAAGGCGAGCGCGATCGCATCGCTCGGTCGGACATCGAACACCATCTCCCGGCCGCCCGCCTCGACCACCAGGTCCGCCACGTACGCGTTGTTTTGGATGCCCCGAATCAGGACGCGCTTGATACGCCCGTTGAAGCGTTGGATGACTTCGATCAGCAGATCGTGTGTGAGCGGGCGCGGCGGGTGCAGATTCTGGAGGGGGACCGCGATGGCCGTTGCCTCCAACGCGCCGATGTACAGCGTCAGCTCGCGCTTGTCCTGGTCGCGGCTGCGGAGCAACAGCGCCGTGGCCCGCGAGCGGGGCTCGGGCTGGAGGCCGAGCACCTCCATTTCGTGCGCGGGACCGGCAGCACGGGCGACGGCCGTGACGAGAACCGCCCCGAGGAACACACAGACGAACAGTCCCAGACCCTTCATACCTCTCCCCCGCTCAGAAAAATCGGACCAGGACCCGCTCGCCCTTTTCCACCAGGTCCACATTGGCCGGAATTTCGATGTAGCCCTCGGCATGAGCCATCGAAGTGATAGCGCCCGATTCCTTGAAGGCAGGCACCACCTCTCCACCTTCGATCCGGACCGGCAGATACTGATGGCGGCCGGTCGTGGACGTGTAGCGGCGGGACATGGGCAATTCCACCCCGACGGCCGGACCAGCGGGCGGCAGATGCCCGAGCTTGCGCAGCACGGGCACGAGCAGCCCGTAGCCGTTGGTCAGGCACGAAGTCGGGTACCCCGGCATGCCGAGAACCAGCTTGCCTTCGATCACAGCGCAGAGTGTCGGCTTGCCAGGTTTGACGGCAATGCCGTGAAACTTGATCTCGCCCAGCGACGATACGGCCTCGACCATCACGTCCCGCTCGCCGACAGAACTGCCGCCTGACATCACCACGATGTCGCAGGCCAGCGCCGCCCGCAGGCTCTGCCGCACGTCCTCGAGCGTATCCTGCATGATGGGGAAGAGGCGCGGCACGCTGCCCGCATCAGCAATCAACGCCGACAGCGTGTACGAGTTGATGTCGTAAATCTTCCCAGGCTCGAGCGGGTGGCCTGGCGCCACGATTTCGTTGCCGGATGGGATCACGGCCACGACCGGTTTGGCGAACACGTGCGCATCGGTCTGACCGAGCGCGGCCAGGACGCCGACCTTGCTCGGGTCCAGGCGGGTCCCGGCGGCCAGGACCTCTTTGCCGGCCTGGAGATCTTGTCCCTGCGGCGAGACGTTCTGGCGCGGATACACCGGCTTGTAGATCTTGATGCTCCCCGTGTTTTCGGCATCCAGCTCCGTGTCTTCGACCTGGACCACGGCATCGGCCCCGGGCGGCACGGGCGCCCCCGTGGCGATCTGCATGCAGGTGCCATGCTCGACCCGGCCGGCCGCGAGATCGGCGGCGTGCACGACTTCGAGCAGGCGCAAGCGGGCCGGCTTGAAATTCCCGGCCCCGAAGGTGTCTTCGGCAATCACGGCGTAACCATCCATCGCCGCCCGGGCAAACGGCGGGACATCCATCGAGGCCGTGATTGACTCCACGAGCACCCGGCCAGCCGCTTCGAGGAGCGGGACTCGTTCTGTCCGCTGCAGCGGGGCCACATTGTCCATCAGAATGCGCATGCCTTCTTGCAGCGACAAGAGGGCCTTCAACGGCTTCATCACCATTGGTCACTCCCTACCGAAACCGAAAATCGTGTTCTGCTCGGTTTACGTGACCCACGCTGCTCAAAAGGGTCCGGATGCAAGGCGACGCGCAAAGGGCCGAGTGAATCGCACTTCGCGTACGCCGCAATGAGCGTCCGAGCGCGGCAACGCCGCAGATAGCCCTTTTCAACGGCGTGCAGACACGAATGCCCCGGGCGGCGAGCCAGGGGCATTCAAGAAGCCGTCCCACCCATGGGGCGCCGGCCCTCTTACGGATTGATGCAGCGGACCAGACGCCACCCGTTCATCAGGTTCACCCGATGCAGTTGCTCCGGACAGAGCGCCACGCGCTCCAACAACGGCATCAACTTCAACTCGGTGTTGAACCCGATTTTCGTGCAGACGGGTGCCAGGAGCTTCTCGAACATCCCGATCACGGGGTTTTCACTCTTGAAATGGTTCAGGATCACCAGATGCCCGCTCGGCTTGCAGACCCGCCGCATTTCCAGCAGGGTCTTGACCGGATCGGGCACGGCACTGATGACGTAGGTGGCGATGACCCGATCGAAGCTGTTGTCTGGGAACTCAAGCTTCGAGCCATCCATGACCAGCAACTCCGTATTGGTCATGCCGAATTGCGTGACACGCTCGCGGGCTTTCTTCAGCATCTCTTCCGAGATGTCCACCCCAGTGATGCGGGCATCGCGCGGGTACAGCGGCAGATTCAGGCCGGTTCCTACCCCAACCTCGAGGACGCAGCTGCCGGACTGGATCTCGAGCAGGTCCACCGCCGCGACCCGGCCGGGATAAAAGATCTTATCGAAGAGAAAGTCGTACACCGGCGACAGGATGGCGTAGGCCCGCTTTATTGTTTCGTAATCCATCATGCTTGGGCTACCTGTCTTTCTTGTTGGCGCGTCGGCGCACTGGTTCATGAGTGCCGAGAGGGGAAGGGTGGCTACAGGGCTGTGATTATTACAGAGACCGCCGCCCTGAACAAGTTATTTCGGGCAAGGGGACATGCTATACGGTACGATGCCAAAAACTTACATACTTCTGCACGTTTACGCGGTTGCCTTTTCCTCTTTCCGCTTGATCTCGGGCAGACGTATCGGCAGTCGGGCCGCCCGGCCCTGGTAATCGCGGTATAGGAGATATCCCTTGTCCCGGGCGAACTCGAACAGACGGCGGGTGAGGTCCACGTCGGACTTGCAGTACTCGATGACCTTCTCGCGCTCACCCGCCTTCCACCAGGCCAGGCTTTGCAGCCCATCGGCGATCTTGGGGGCGCCCAGCGTCTCTTGCGCCAGGTGCCCGAGGCTCAGCCGAAATCCGAGGGCGGCATGCACCACCTCGAGCAAGTCGATAGCAGGGAGCGCCGCGTAGTCCATGGTCCGGTACGCGCGCAGAACGGCAAAGTCGAAGCGGCGGACGTTGAAGCCGATGATCGCCTCGGCGGCCAGAAGGTCCGCCAGCAAGGCATCCACATCACATTCGAGATAGACGCGGGCTTCACCGCTGGCGAGGTCCTGGGCGACGGCCACCGCCAGCCCCATTCTTTCGATGTTGTCCCAGCCGCCCACCTCCTCGGCGCTACGCTGCGTTTCCACGTCCAGCACCAGGACGCGCGGTGCGCCGCCGAAGGCGCCGGACACCGGTGCGAAAGCTGGCACCGGGGCAGTCAACGCCGGCATCGCAGGCGGTGGAAGTTCGGCCGCCGGCATTGGGATAGTGATCATCCCGAGCAGCCCTTCGAGTGTCAGCAGGGCGGCAGCTTTGTCGAGCGGCTTATTTCCCGACCCGCACTTCGGCGAGTGGATGCAGGACGGACACCCGGTCTCGCACGGACAGTCGCGCAGCAGGCGCAGAGTTTCGGCCATTAATTCTTCGAGGACGTGGTAGCAGCGCTCGGCCAGGCCCACCCCTTCCGGATAGCCGTCATAGATGAACACGGCGGGGCGCCCGACCTGCGGGTGAAACGTATGCGAGATGCCTCCCACGTCGTTCCGGTCGCAGAGCGCAAAGAGCGGGAAGAGGCCGATCATGGCGTGCTCGATCGCGTGGATCCCACCCATGAAATGCAGGCTTTGGGCTTTGACGAAATCCCGGAGCCTCTCGGAGACCTCGAACCAAAGTCCCTGCGTCTCGAAGATGTTGGGCGGCAGGTCCAGGGGGTAGCTGCCGATTCGGTCCTGGCCGAAAATCCGCCGCTTCTCGTACCCGGTGATCCGCTCCGTGACCTTGAGCCTGCCGAGGCGGGCCTCGGTGGCCTTGACGGTTCGGACCGCCTGGCACTCCAGGATCTCGGTCTCTTTCTCGCCCGAGGTTTGCGTGTAGTAATCCACCTCGACCGGTCGCGCGTGCACCTTGTGCTGGGCGAGGTCCAGGCCGGTCACCTCGAACTGCTGCCCTTGATGCAGGTACACGGCGCCCGGATGGCATTCGTGCACCGCCCGGAACCCGTCCACGTTGCCGATCGTCTTGCCGCCCGGCGCGAGGATCGCGAACGCCTCGCCGATCGAGCGGATGCTGATCTCGCGCGAGGGATTGCGCCGGCGGGCGTACCACTCGGTGCCGTCGCCGGAGAGGACCAGCCGCCGCTGGGCCGCCAGCGCGGCCGCCCGCACGGGGAGGTCCGGCCCATAGATCGCGGCGTCGCTCGTCCGCAGCGGAATCTCGGCGGCGGCGGCCGTGAGGTGGTCCGCCTGGATCCGCCGATTGTCCGGGTCGATGACCGCCGCCTCGGGCTGGCGGACGAAGAAGTCCTCCGGGTGGCGCATGAAATATTGGTCCAAGGCGTCCGGCAAGGCGACCAGGATGATCAACGCCTCCTGGCCCGCCCGCCCCACCCGGCCGCCGCGCTGCCACGTGCTGGTGATGCTGCCCGGATAGCCGACCAGAAGGCAGGCGTCGAGGCCGCCGACGTCAATGCCGAGCTCCAGCGCAGAGGTAGACACGACCCCGAGCAACTGTTCCTGAAACAATCCGCGCTCGATGGCCCGCCGCTCCTCCGGGCGGTATCCCGCGCGGTAGGCGCGGAGCTTGGACGCGAGCTGCGGCGCGGCCTGATGCGCCCACATCGTGATCAGCTCGGCGATCTTGCGCGCCTTGGCGAACGCGATGGTCTTATAGCCGGCCTGAATGCACCCGAGCAGGATGTCCGTCGCTTCGCCATACGGGCTGCCCGTGGGATTGATGAACACAAACCGCTTGCCGCGGGCGGGCGAGCCGTCCCGATCCACCAGCGCAAACTCTTTGCCGGTCAGGGTGCGGGCGAACTCCCCCGGGTTGCTGATCGTGGCGGAGGACGCGATGATCTGCGGGCGCGCGCCGTAAAAAGTGGCGACGCGCTCGAGCCGGCGCAGGACGTGCGCGACGTGCGACCCAAAGATGCCCTTGTAGGTGTGCAGCTCGTCGAGGACGACGAATCGCAGCCGCTCCCAGAAACTTTTCCAGGCCGCATGGTACGGCAACAGCGATAGGTGCAGGATGTCCGGATTGCTGACCAGGATGTGGGGTGGGCGCTCTTTCAGCTGGGCGCGCTTCGCGGTCGGCGTGTCGCCGTCCATGATCTCCGCGCGGATGTCCGCGCCCGGCGGGATCAGCTCGCGGAGCGATTTCAGCTGATCTTGTTCGAGGGCTTTGGTCGGAAACAGGAACAAGGCGCTGGCGGCCGGGTCACGCAGCAGCCGCTCGAGGACGGGCAACTGGTACCCAAGGCTCTTGCCCGAGGCAGTGCCCGTGACCACCAGGACGTTGCGGCCCGCCCGGGCGGCGGCGACCGCCTCGACTTGGTGCGTGTAGAGGCGCGCAATGCCCGCCGTATGCAGCACCGCCTCCAGCGGTTCGGGGAGCGGCGGACTCAGTTCGGCGAACTGGGGGTGGCGGGCGGGGATGTCCTGGATGTGAACGAGGTGTCCGCGGCTCTTGCCGCGGCGAGAAATCGCGCGGAGCAGGCCGTCGAGAGCGGGCGGTTCTCCGGCAACCAGCTCCGCGAGCGAATCGCTCACGCGCGTTCCAGCGTAACTTTCGTGCCGGAGGATACTTTCCGGAAGACGGTCGCGTCACCGCTGACCGTCCCGATGATGTTCACGGGGCTGGCGGCGCGCGGCCGGTCATCGGTACTGGCCGGCGTGCGCCCGAAGAAGATGCAGAACGCCGTGCCCGGCGCCCAGTACCCGAGCTCGCCCACCGCCACGAGGTCGCGGGCATCCTTCTCCTGCTTGGCGTTCACCGGGATGGAAAAATAGATCTCGTCGCCCCAGGTGTTCCCGCGCGCCTCGATCGGCAACGCGTTCCAGATCGAGGTCGCCGTCGGCGACTCGTTCAGCGTGGCCTCTGCCTGCACCGGTCCCGCGATGATGCGGATCTTACGTTCCGTCGCCATACCGATCTCCTCTCGTGAATTATTCTGCGCGGGAATCTATCGCAATCGGGTACAGAGGGTCAAGACGATGCAGGACGAACACCACAACCTGAAGAGTAATCCGGAACGGGTAATTACCCTACGTCGTTCTCAGGTACCTTTACGCGACGCCCAAGTACACTTCCCGAATCGTCGCGTCCTGGGCAATCGCGTCGGGCGGGCCCTCTTTCACGACGCGGCCGCCGTCCAAGACGTAGACGCGCTGCCCGACTTCGAGGGCGAGAGCCGAATCCTGCTCGACCAGGATGATCGACAAGTTCCATTCCGTGTGGATCTGCGTGATGCTGTCCTGAATCCGGTCCCGCATCAACGGCGAGAGGCCGAGCGACGGCTCGTCCAGCATCAACAGGCGCGGGCGGCTCATCAGGCTGCGGCCGAGGGCCAGCATCTGCCGCTCCCCGCCCGACAGCGTGCCTGCCAGCTGCCGAAGGCGGCTGGTCAGTTGCGGGAACAGCGCATAGACCCGCTCTACCGACGCCCGGATCGCGTGCCGGTCGCCCACCGTGAACGCCCCCAGCTCCAAGTTCTCCTCGACGGTCATCTCGCCGAACAGGGCGCCCGCTTCCGGGCAATGGACGATCCCGGCCCGGAGGATCCGATTGGGTGGCCAGCCGCGCAGCGAGCGGCCCTCGTAGGCGACCTCGCCGTCGTACGGCACCAGGCCGGAGATCGCCCGCAGCAGCGATGTCTTGCCCGCGCCGTTGGGGCCGATCAAGGAAATCGCCTCGCCGTCCCGGACCGTAAGCGAGACGCCGTGCAGGGCCAGGGCGCCCCGGTAGTGGACCGCCAGGTTCCGCACCTCAAGCAAGCCGCGCCGCTCCTTTCTCGCCCAGGTAGGCCTCGCGCACGATGGGGCTGGCCGCCACTTCGCGCGGGGCGCCCTCCGCGATCAGCTTGCCGAAATTGAGGACCACCGCCCGTCCAACCAGGCGCATAAGCGCCCGGAGCTTGTGTTCGATGATGATCAGGGTGATGCCCCGCGCAGCCAGCCCGGCGATCACGTCCGAGACTTCCTCGATCTCGTGGCCGCCTAGCCCCGCAAATGGCTCATCCAGCAAGAGCAGCGTGGGGCGCATCAACATGGCCCGCCCGATCTCCAGCCGTTTGAGGCTGCCGTGCGGCAGTGTGCTCGCCTCACGCTCGAGCCAGCCGTGGAGTCCGACCTCGTGGGCCACCGCGCGGGCCCGCAGGCGGGCCTCGGCCAACTCGCCCCGGAAGTCGAACACCCGGTCGGTGAGCCCGCCGACCGCGAGGTTCTCCAGCACGGTCAGACCTGGGAACGGCCGGACAATCTGAAAGGTCCGCGCCAATCCGCGGCGGGCGATCAGGTGCGGTGCGAGTCCGCTGATCGGCTCGCCCCGGAACACGACGCGGCCGGCGCTGGGCGGCTCGATCCCGCTGATCACGTTGAACAGCGTCGTCTTTCCCGCGCCGTTCGGCCCGATCAGTCCGACCACCTCGCCCGCCTCGACCGAGAAGCGCACGCCCTCGAGCGCCGTCAGGCCTCCGAAGCGCTTGGTGATGCCCTCGACCCGCAGGACCGGGGAGTCAGCCATCACCGCTCCCTCCCGCCGCGTAACAGGCGAGCGAGTCCTCGCGCGGCCGGGGCCAGCAGGCCCTCCGGCGAAAAACGCAGGAGCACGACCAGGACGACGAAGTAGGCAAACAGGCGTAGGTCGGCCCAGGCGCGCATCTGCTCGTTGAGAAAGACGAGCACCAGACCGCCGACCGCGGGGCCCAGGATTGTCCCGGGCCCGCCGATCTGTGCGAAGGTGATGATTTGCAGCGTGGTGACGATCTGGAGAATCTCTGGTGCGACGAGCATCTGAAAATGGGTCAGATACGCGCCCGCCGCCCCCCCGATCGCGGCCGAGCAGAGCAAGCTGACGAACAGGAACCGGAACGTATCCACCCCGAGCGCCTGGGCGGTCAGATCGCTCCCCTGGATGGCGCGGAGGACGAGCCCGGCCTTGGACCGGACGTACCAAAGCGAGAAAGCGACGGAGATGCCGAGCAGGCCCAAGAGAACCAGCAAGTCGTACCGCGGGTCGGAAAACACGGGCGGCACGCCCCAGATGCCTTCCTCGCCCCCGAAGAACTTGCCGAAGACGTGCGTGATCTGAAAGAGCGCGAGCGGCACGATGGACGTGGACAGCGCGAAGTAGATGCCCTTGATGCGCAGTGTGAGCGCGCCGACCAGCGCGGCGAGCAGGAGCGCCGCCGCGATCCCGGCCGGCAGGCTCAGCGCAACGGGCCAATTGAAGCGTGCGCTGAGGACGGCCGTGGCGTACGCCGCCGTGGCGGGGAACATCGCATAGCCCAGGTTCACTCGCCCGGAAAAACCCGAGAACATGTCGTAGCCCACGGCGTACGCCGCCCAGGTCGTGCCGTAGATCAAGGTGATCGTGAGCGGTTGACCGCCGAACCAGCCCAGCAGGCCGAGCACCGGTAGGGCCAGCAGGGGAAGGTACTGCCGCGCTTCGTTGACGCGCGGCGAAGATGTGTCACGAGACGCGGAGCCCGCCATCAGGCACGCTCCACGGAGAGCCCGAACAGCCCGGTCGGGCGGACGAGGATAACGCTGAAGACGACCACCAGCGCCATGAAGGTCACCAGCTCCGGTGCCCACAGGAAGCTGACCAGCGCCCCGGCGTATCCCACGATCAACGAGGCGAGCAGGCTGCCTTTCAAGCTGCCGATCCCGCCGAAGATGACGATGGTAAATGCCATCAAGAGCGGCTCGAGCCCCATGTCCGGCGTGACAATCGCAATGGGCGCGATCACGATGCCGGCCAGCGCGGCCAGCCCCGCGGAAATGGCCATCACCGCAGCATGCGCCCAGGACACCGGAATCCCGACGAGGTACGCCCCCGTAGGGTTGAGCGCCACCGCGCGAAGCGCTTTTCCGGTGCGGGTCCGGTACAGAAAGACCCAGAGCAGGACCAACGCGAGGGCGGAGGCGACGACCACCAGCAGCCGCTGCAGGGCAATGATCTGCCCCAGAATCGAGACGCTGCCCGGCGCGAACGCCGGGATGGAGTAGGGCCGAGCGCCGAAGACGAGGATGAGCAGCTCCCGCACGGCGAAGGCGAAAGCAAACGTCATGATCCAGACGATGATCTCGCGATCGCGAATGGGGTTAATCAGCAGGCGCTCGAACGCAATCGCAATCGCCGCCACGGTCAGGATCGCGGCGGCCGCGCCGAGCCACCATCCGAGCCGCAGCGGGGCCGCATAGACGTACGTGAGGTAGGCGCCCAGTGTGTAGAAGGCGCCATGAGCGAAGTTGATGATCCGGCCCACGCCGTAGATCAGCGCCACGCCCACGGCCATCAACGCGTAGATGCCACTCGTTGCGAGGCCAAAAAGCAGGATGGTCAGGAGCGTTCGCATACCCCTCCAGAATCGAATCCCCCCTCGCCCCCTTTCGCAAAGGGGGGCGAGGAGGATTTCGTCCCCATGCAAGAATTCCTGGGCATCGGGCTGCTCAAAACGGACCAGATGCAAGGCCGCAAGCGAAGGGCCGAGTGAGGCGTACTGGGATGTACGCCGCAACGAGCGCCCAAGCGCCGGAACGCCGCAGATGGGCTTTTTTCAGCAGCCTGCCTATTTCATCCAGTCCGGCGGCTGATACTTTCCGTGCGAGAATTTCTCCGGCCAGATGGCGACCTTGTTCTTCTCGCCGACCCACTGGCCGTAGGACACGGGCACCGCGTCGGGTCCGGTAATCACTTCATGGCTCTCGTCGAATTCGATGCGGCCAATCACGCCCTCGTACTTCACTTTCTCCATCGCCGCCACCATGGCATCCCGGTCCAGCGACTTGGCAGCCTCGGCCGCGATCTTGATCAGATATACCGCATCGTACGCGCCCGTTCCGGTATAGAACGGCGTCTCGCCGAAACGCTGTTCGAACTTCGCCCAGAAGGGAAGCGACTTCGCCGACAGCGGCGCCTTGGTATAGGCGGACAGTTCGTACTTGCACTTGCCCTCGGTGTCTTTCCAGAAGGACGAGATCAGGTACGACGGGTTGTTGTTCCCGGCCAGCGCCAGCGGCACGCGCTGGTCGCGCCATTGCTTCACGATGACATAGCCGGCCTGGTTGGAGATGATCTCGCAGAGCACCTGTGCCTTCGCATCCACCGCCGCTTTGAAGATCGGGGTGAAATCCGTGGTCGCAGGATCGTGGTAGGTTTCATAGACCAGCTCGAGGTTGTACTCCTTGAACTTGGCCTTGAGCACGTCGGCATAGTCCCGCGCCCATTTCAAGTTCTCGGCATCGATGGCGAAACGGGTGAACCCGGCCTGGCCTTTCAGGATGTCCCGGCAGACGAACGCCAGGCTGAGCGCCTGCCGCTCGGAGTTGACCCAGGCCCGGAACAGGTACTTGAACTGGGCGTACTTCTCTTTCACGGGGTACATGATGTCCGGGCTGGCTGCACCCGTGATGATGAATGGCGTGCGCGTGCGGGCGACGTGCGGGACGAGCGCGAGCACCGCGCCGCTCCGGAAGCCCCCCACGACCGCATGCACCTGGTCGCGCGCGGTGAGCTGCTGCCAGGCCTGAATGGCTTTCTCAGGCACGCCTTCCGAGTCGCCGGGGAACAGCTGGATCGGCCGGCCGAGGATGCCGCCCGAGCCGTTGATCTCGTCCATCGCGATCTGGGCGGCGCGCTGAATATCGCGGCCGGTAAAGTCGGTCAGCGGACCGAGCACCCCGATCTTGACCGGCTCTGCGGCCGCGCGCCCCCGCACCGGCCACACGGTCGAAGCTGCGGCGGCAGCCACCGCTCCGGCTCCTGC
>DATJQT010000036.1:0-7098 GCA_035505475.1 Vulcanimicrobiaceae bacterium | reverse complement strand
CTTGGCATTGCGATGGCCATTTTGGCGTACCGCGGCCGGCATCTTGATGCGGAGAGTCAGCAGTATGTGGATCAGGCGGTGATCGCGATTGCCGCCGAATGGAAGGTGAGCGAGTTCCTCCAGCGCGCAAGCCCAGAGCTCTTGGCCAAAGTCAACGGCCCAGACATCGATCGCGTCTTTGCGACCTTGCAGGTGGAGCTCGGAAAGCTCAAACAATATAGGGGCGCAAAGGGCGCCGCGCGGTTGTCCTGGCATGCCGGCGGAGAGACGGTCGTGGCACAGTACGTGGCTACGGCTGAATTTGAGGGGGGGCCTGCCGAGATCGCGGTGAATCTCATCAAGCTGGGAAACGACTGGCAACTGCTCGGGTTCTATGTGAACTCCCGGCTCCTCCTATAGCAGCCTGAGCGTGGATGCGTTTTTTCGCAACCCCTCTTGTCGGCGGTGCGATCAAGAGGGTACACATGACTGGTATGGAAATCCCTCTTGACGTCGGCGCGGCCCCGCGGAGCGGCAACACGGTCAGGCTGCTGTTCGTGTGTTGCTCGAGAACGCAGCGCCCTGTAGCTGGCCAACTGTTCTTCGCGAAGAACTAGCGTCTCGGAGATGATCCGCCACTCCTCGCGGGAGAGATCGAGGTCCACGCGTCATCCTGGCCGAACGGTCGGCGGGGTTGTTTCGGTTGCGTTCACGCGGGATCCGGCGTCTAATTCGCCGGCATGGCGGGCTGCGCTGGGGCGACTCCGTGTGTGACGTAGATGAGGGCTGCGGTGTCGAAGCCCCATTCGCGAGCTTGATCGACGAGGGTGGCGAGCGTGGTCGCATCCAGCCGCGGCTCGCGTGCGAGAATCCACAGATAATCGCGATTGGGCCCCGCCACCATGGCATGGCGGTAACCAGGGTCGAGCACCAGAATGTTGTACCCGCCCCAGAACGGGCCGAAGAAGCTGACCTCGAGGCTGCCAACGTTGGACGCGCCGGCGAATCGGGCCACGCCATGCGCCTCTTTCCAGCGACCCGCCTTCGAGTCATATCCGCGATTTACGACATCAATCCGACCATCCGTGCGCCGGGCGTACTCCGCGCTCACATCCGCGAGGCCGCGCTCGAACCGGTGGTCCAGCCGGGCGATTTCATGCCAGCGGCCGAGATAGCGGTCGCCGTCGAAATCCCCGACCGGTTTCAGGCCTTCCGGGACGCCTGTACACCCCGCAACCAGGGCGCACAATGCGGTCAGGACGGTGGAGACTCGTTGGCGTATCATTACGTCCCTCGAAAACAAGGTTCTCGATTCCGGATGCCGATCGTGTCACATCTTCAGTGTAGCTCGTCATGCAAGCAAACGAAACGACGGCCCGCTCTTCCGCGTAAAATATTTGATCCGAGAAGCCGTAAAACCTATCGCCTTTCATCCTTCTCCGGAGTAGTATATATCTGCCTGAAATGTTTTGGGGGTCAGGCAAGGGGGAACCCATGAAAAACATCGTATTGGCGATTGGATTGGCAATCACGCTGATTGCGAGCGTTGACGCTTCTTTTGCGGCCGGAGGTGCACCAAGCGGCGGTGGCGGGTACTCAGGCGGCGGTCGCAGCTACAGCGGCGGTGGTTCATATAGCACAACCGGTGGGTATTACGGCGGCGGATATCACGGCGGGTATTATGGGGGTGGATATCACGGAGGCTACTACGGCGGTGGATATCACGGCGGGTATTATGGGGGCACCCGGGTGTATATCGGCGGTGGGTGGGGTTGGCCGGGCTGGGGCTGGGGCTGGCCAGGGTGGTACGGCGCGGGCTGGTGGGGTGCTCCCTACCCCTATTATCCCTATCCCTATCCATATTCGTACGGAGCTCCGGTCGCCGTGCAGCAGGCCCCGACGGAATACATCCAGCAGCAACCTGCGCCTCAATACTGGTATTACTGCCAGAACCCTCAGGGCTATTATCCGTACGTGAAAGACTGCTCCATGGCGTGGATACCGGTCTCGCCGCAGCCGCCCCAAATTCCACAGGGTGGAGGACCACCGTCAGGTGCTCGTGAAAATTAAAGGGGCGTCACGATATGCCCTGTCCTCGGTTGTGCTGTCGGCCTGCCCTACAGGTGAGCTTTAGCTCGCTACGGGGAGACTGAACCAAAGTGTAGCCCCTCGGGGCTCGTTATTTTCCGGCCAAATCCTTCCGCCGTGTGCCTTGACGATCGAGCGGCAAATCGCCAGCCCCATACCGAACCCGTTCCGCTTGGACGTGAAGAACGGGCTGAAGATCTGACCCAGGTTCCCCTCCGCAATACCTGGACCCATATCTTGCATACCGACGATCACCTGCCGTTCCTCGGTGTTAATCCGGATGGTGAGCTTGCGTTCCTCTGCGGGCGTCTCTTCCATGGCCTCGAGGCCGTTCATGATCAGATTCAACATGACCTGCTGGAGCTGGACCCGGTCCCCCTTCACCTGAGGTATGCTGGAATCAACCTGCGACACGATGCTTGCTTTCCTCAGAATGGCGTCGGAGCGGATGAGTTCCAACACCTCGCGCAGCACCTCGCTGAGATCGAGCGGAACGAAGGCGAATTCCTCTTTCTTCAACAGCCCGCGGATGCGGCGGATAATCTCGCCGGCCCGTCGCGCATCACTGTCCACTTCGGCAAGCACCTCGCGCAGGTCCGCCGTCGGGAGGGGTTCGATCGCTAGCATTTGGCTGCCGGCATGGACATTGGCGAGAATGGCCGTCAGCGGCTGGTTCAGCTCGTGCGCCAGCGAGGCCGTCAATTCTCCCATCGAATTGACCCGTGCCGCGTGGCTGAGATCCCAGCGGAGCCGCGCGATCTCCAATTCCGCCGTCTTCCGATCCGTCACGTCCGCATGGGAGATCACGGCGCCGCCTTCGAATCGCCGCATCGGGAGCACGCGCAGGTTGAACCAGCGGTCGCAGCTGGGCGTCTGACACAGGTACTCGATGACGAATTCTCGGCGGCGGCCCGCCAGCACGCCCTCGATCCCTGCCAGGATCGCGTCAACGGTCTCGTCGCCTTGGCCGGCGGCTCTGCGGATCACATCGAGGTAGTTGGTCCCCACGAACGCGCCGGCCGAGTAGCGGGCGCCATTTTCGCGGGCAAAGCGGTCCCAGGCCTCGTTGACCCTGATAATCGTGCCCGATGGGTCAATGATGGCCAGATGGGCGGATAACGACGCCAGGACGCTGGCACTGAGCGCCTCGCTCGCCCGCAGCGCATTCTCGGCTGCGATGCGCTCTTCGTTTTCGCCCGCCAACCGCCGGTTGGACGCGGCTAGTGCTCGCGTGCGCTCTTGGACCTGCACTTCGAGCAAATCATTGGCCTGCCGGAGCGCTTCTTGCGCCCGCTCGCGCTCCGCGATCTCACGCTGCGCCTGTTCATACAGCTCGGCGTTGTGGATCGCCATCGCCGCGTGGGCCGCGAAAATCTCCGCCACCTCGACATCGTCCCGATCGAAGGTCCGCCGCTCGGAATCGTCGAACACACCCAGCACGCCGATGACTTTTCCGGCCACGAACAACGGTACACCCATGACGGCGCTGGACGGCGTTGGGACCAACACCGTCGCGCGGCCTGGCCAGTTCGCATAGTCGTTCACGATGAGCGGCTGCCCGGTCCGAAACACCTGGCCGGACATGCCCTCGTCTAGCTGCAGGATCGTCCCGATCCGCCCCTCGTTGATGCCCGAGACTTCGGTCAGCCGCAGGACCATTTCGGCCGGATCGTACAGATAAATGCCGCCGCCGCGGCGCGCATCGAGGAGTTGGACCGCGCGATCCATGATCCGACGCAACACGGGGCGCAACTGCAGGTCGGACCCGATGTCGGCGGTCACCGCATGCACCGCCTCCAAGATCTGCGTCCGCCGCTGGAGGGAAGCCTCGACCTGCCTCGCGGCCGTACGATCCTCGACGATGCAGCATCCGCCCACGACGCCACCCTGTTCGTCCTTCATGGAGAGGGCTTTCAACGCGAGCATGCGACATCCGCTTGCCGTCTCGCACAGCCCTTCGTACTGGCCGTCCCGCCCAGCGGCAGCGGCCGCGAAGATCGGCGCCACGCGGTCGTCACCCATAAAGGGAACCCTTCGTCCGATCAGCGCATCCCGCGGAACCGTAAACATGGCGAGCAGCGCGTCATTACACTCGGTCACTTCCAGCCGAACATCGAAGAGAAACATTCCCGCGGAGGATTTGTCGAACAGCACGCGAAAGCGCAGCTGGCTTGAGCGCATCCGCTGTTCAGCCTGACGGCGGTCTTTACGATCGTTCATCGACCTACCTTGCAGTGCGAGAACACAGAGATTCGCCGGGTCGGGTTCGACCCAAGGCCCGCTAGCCTAACATGGCAATCGAGCAGATGCACGACTGACCGACGGGCGGACTGCAACAGGGCTAATCAGGCAATCTCTATACGGTGAGGTGAATGCAGAAAAGGAAAATCGCAGACGGCCTACGTACCGCTCACACGATGCAGAACGTGAGTCCCTCCAGCTGAACTGCTCGGCGGCGTCAATGCGCGCACATTCCCGGGTCGTTTCTGCCCTCCATCCGGTACAGAACCTGTCCGTCGGGCGTGTAAAGAAGGGTGGCCCAGAATTCTGGACGCTGCCGATTCCGCTGGACCACCTGGTAAATCGCCGCGGAACTCCAGCCCAGCTCCGCGAGCCCGAAGGTAAAGAAGTCGGACGCAAGGATGAGCGCCGTCTCGGCAGCGTCTTTCGTTGCGTCGTATTCTTCTCCGCTCACGAGCAAAGGCTGGCGCGTCTTCGAGGGCAATCGATACGAAGCTAGCTGCCATCCATCCGGGCACGGAAGGGCACTCGATGGGGATCCGAATTGATGGACAGCTTCGGCCTGCGTCTGTACCCGCGCGACGTCTTCCCAGTCGTAGGCCTTCGAAGGCGTTACGTTATAGCCCTCTTTGATGAGGACGGAGCAGCCGCCAGCCAAGACCCATACGATGAGCAGGCATACGCAGCAGCGCCGGCTTCCGCCAAATGCCCCCACCTCACTCACCTGACCGCACCATGACAGGAGGAGTTCACGACTCCGCCCCATCTCACTTGAAATCCGCCGCCATGAACTGCAGCTTGAAGCCGCGCACGCGAGGGTCGATCTCCATCTGCCGCTGCCACTGTACGTTCGGAAGGGTACCGGGCGCACCACCGGTCGGTCGCGCGATCAACGTGTGCTGGCCGGGAGCGAACCCGACCTGGATGCTGCCGTTCGGCCGCAAGATCGTGAATGGGGCGACGCCGGGGGCTCCCGGCTGCTGATTGAGATAGACCCCGATCGTCCACGGTGTGCTGTTGACGAGGGTCCCGACCGCGGCGGATGGCCCCCCGGACGGCGCCGGTTTGGGTGCCTGGACGACTTGGACCCCAGGCGGTGGCGGGCAGTTGGGGGACCCCTGGTAGGCTTGGCGTACCTCTTCCTGCTGGATCGTCACCTCGGAGAGTCCGAGCGTCGCGACTCCCAGGAAGAAACGCCCGAAGTATTTTCCGTCCCGATCTTGGACCGTATCACAGGGCGTGACAGCCAAGCTGGCGCAGCCGGTCAAGGAGAGGAGCAAGCACAGGCCGATACCTGTCCGGCCCCGTTTCCAGCCTGATGAACACATATTCGCCCCTTCTCTAGTCCTGCGCCTCGGTCCACGTCTTGTCGGGATTGAACTCCTGCATGTCGCGGGCAATCTTGGTCGTGTTCGGCCCGAGGTCCTTCTGATATACCTTGCCATGGTGGCTCACCAGGAAGGTCATCACCCCGGTCTTGCCATACTCGGCCGGAAACGCCACGAGCGCAAACCCGCCGATCATGTTCCCGTTGATGACGTAGTTGTATCGGCCCCCCGGCACGTTATTCCCCTGCCGGGTCAGGACGCGGAAGTAATAGCCGTAGTACGGGTCCCCCGCCTTGCGGCCGCCCTTCAGGTATTCGGCGATCAGAGGCCCGAAGGGGCTCTCCTCCCCGTCGGCTGTCTTGGGATCCCAATACAAGCCGTCCTGCTTCCCCTTCGTGCTGACCAGGTGCTGGGCAAACTTGCGCACGCCGCTGCTGTCTCGAATCTTGCGCGCGTAATCGCGCTGGGCGGTGATGTATGCCCGGCAGACCCCGATGGCGGTCAGCTCGTCCCGTCCGATGCGCCGGTTCAGGATTTCATCCAGTCCGGCGGATGTGTGGAACCGCCAATCGGAACCGCTCTTCACCAGGGGAATCGGGAACGGCCACTGGTCAGTCCCGACGATGAGGACCACCCGATCGGCGGTATCCTGGCGCAGCGTCGTTCCCTGCGCCATGGCATCCGCCAAGCGTTTGCGTGTTTCGAGAGCGACCTCTTTTTCAGGATTCAGCAGCTTCGGCGCATACTCTGCCCCGAACAGGGCGATCAATGTGCCCTGGTCGTCGTTCTTGAGGGCGGTGCGCAGGGCTTCGACGGCAGCTTCAGGAGTCCTGAAGCTCATCTGGACAGGTTCGGATGCTGCCGCGGCCGGCCCGCACAGCATGGTGCAGAGGAGTAGCAGGACCAGCGCAGCGCCGGTCAATGCAAGCCCTGGGTGGCGTGGTCTGTCTCCGTGCATCGTGTCCTCTCCTATCCGATCGACCGGATGCGCGAGAATGGAGAAATGGGTGCCTCTTGCCATGAGGGCGCTCATCGCCGTCCTCCTCCTCTCCCGCCACCGCCCCCACGGGCTCCACCGCCGCCGCCTCCGCGCGATCCGCCGCCACCACCGCTGAAGCCTCCGCCTCCGCCACCGCCCCCACGGGCGCCGCTGCTACTCATACCGCTCCCGCCACTACTACTGCGGGCGCCGCTCCCGCGATCCATCGTGCTGGCGCTGGCGCCGCCGCGGTTTGCCCCACCCCGATCCATCGTGCTGGCGCTGGCGCCGCGGTTACTCGTAAAGTCGCTGCCGCCCCGGCTTTGGCTACCGCGGCTGGCATCGCGCGTCGCGGCGCTCCCGCGACCAGGATCGCCGAATTCGCCGCGGGAACCTGCTCCGCCGGCACTGCTGCCGGGCCGGTCGGAAGGGCGGGAGGAAACACGCCCCTGGCTCACGTCGCCGGGGCGTTTGCTCGATTGC
>DATJQT010000035.1:0-28794 GCA_035505475.1 Vulcanimicrobiaceae bacterium | reverse complement strand
CCCGGGGCGGTCATCGTGGATGTCGCCGTCGATCAGGGCGGTTGCATTGAAACCACGCGCCCGACCACCCACAGCGATCCGATTTATGTGGTGGATGGCATCGTCCACTACTGCGTCGCGAACATGCCGGGCGCCTATGCGCGGACCTCGACCTTCGCGCTGGCCAACGTGACGACGCCGTACGTCGTCCAGATCGCCGACAAGGGATGGCTGCAGGCCGCGCGGGACAGCGCGGAGATCGCCAAAGGTCTCAACGTCATTCGCGGGAAGGTGACCAATCAGGCCGTCGCTCTCACCCATCGCCTTCCCCATACACCCTGGGCCACAGCGGCCGAGTAAGCCGAACAAGATGCCCGCAGAGATCGACCACACCATGACGCTCAGGCAGCGCCTCCGGCGTGCTCGTTCCGTCGCTGTCCTGACCGGCGCGGGCGTGTCGGCCGAGAGCGGCGTCCCCACATTCCGCGGGCCGGACGGCTTGTGGCGTGCGTACCGGGTCGAGCAGCTCGCCACGCCCGAAGCGTTTGCGCACGACCCGCTCCTGGTCTGGGAATGGTACGACTGGCGGCGGCAAAGGATCGCCGCCTGCCGCCCCAACCCCGCTCATCAGGCGCTTGCCGCGCTCGAGCAGAGCGTCCCCGAGTTCCTGCTGATCACACAGAATGTGGATGGGCTGCACCAGCGCGCCGGGAGCAAAGCGGTGGTTGAGCTGCACGGAAACATCTGGCGCGTGCGCTGCACGGCCGACAATTCTGTCACGGAGAACACCGACGTGCCGCTCGGCACGGTGCCGCCTCGGTGCACCTGCGGGGCTGTCCAGCGCCCGGACGTCGTCTGGTTTGGCGAACCGCTGCCCGAAACGGCCATTGCCCGCGCCATGCGGGCCGCCGAGCAATGCGAGATCATGCTCGTCGTGGGCACGTCCGCCCTGGTCCAGCCGGCCGCATCTCTCCCCCAACTCACAAAGCGCCACAGGGGATACGTCATCGAGGTGAACCTCGAGCCGACGCCGCTGACCGCGTATGCCGACGAATCGCACTACGAAGCTGCCGGTGTCCTCCTGCCCAAATTAATGGCCAGCCGATGTTGACCATTCACCTCGCGCCCGGCCGGGAAGCCCGATTGCACGCTGGCCATCCGTGGATCTACCGCTCCGAAATCGCGCGCGTCTCCGGTGAAGCCCCGCCGGGCGCCATTGCCCGCATCGAGGACCACCGCGGCCGCTTCCTGGGGCAAGCCACGCTGAATCTCGCCTCCCAGATTGCTGCGCGGTTGATTGCACACGACGAGGCGCCGGTTACGCCGGCCTTTCTCGAAGCGCGCATTCGGCGCGCCGGGCAACGGCCAGGGCGGTCCCCCGTCGGCCCCGACGCCTGCCGGCTCGTGTTCGGTGAGGCCGACCACCTGCCCGGCCTGATCGTGGACCGCTACGCCGACGTGCTCGTCCTACAGATTCTGACGGCCGGAATGGAACGATGGCGAGAGGCCGTGGTGCAGGCGCTCCAGCGCGTGTACACCCCGCGCGCCATTTTCGAGCGGAGCGATGCCTCGTCACGGAAACTGGAGGGACTGGAGCCGCGCACCGGTTTCGCGTTCGGCGGCGGCGACACGACTGTGGTGATCCAGGAAGCGGGCGTCGCTTTTTTCGTCGATGTGGCGGCGGGACAGAAGACCGGGTTCTTTCTCGATCAGCGCGAGAACCGACAGGTGGTGCGCCGGCTCGCCCGCGAACGGACCGTGCTCGACTGCTTCACGTATTCCGGCGGATTCGCGCTCAGTGCTGCCGCGGGCGGCGCGGCCTCGGTGCTGGGTGTTGACATCTCCCCGGACGCCCTGGCCTGGGCCGAGCGGAGTGCGGGGCAGAATGGCTGCGCCGAGCGATGCACCTGGATTGTCGCGAATGCCTTCGATTACCTGCGGGCACTGGTCCACGAACGGCGCCGCTTCGGGCTCATCGTCCTTGACCCTCCGGCCTTCACCAAGGGCCGCCAGTCGGTGGAATCCGCACTGCGGGGCTATCACGAGATCAATCTCCGGGCCATGCGGCTCCTTGCGCCCGGCGGTGTGCTGGTGACCTGCTCCTGTTCCTACCACGTCGATACGCCGCTGTTCCTTGAAATGCTCCGCTCCGCCGCGGACGATGCCCACCGAGAGTTTCGCATCCTTGAGGGCCGCACACAGGCGTCCGACCACCCCATCTTGCTTGCCATGAAAGAGACGCAGTATTTGAAATGTGTCGTTTTGGAAGCTGCAGAAGAATAAATCGGTCGAAGAGTGTGCAGACCTTGGACATTGGACAGTACACTGTGGCCCTCACACCGTGACCTTTGAATCGTCCTCCACCCTCCCCTTCCGTTGCGGCGTGTGCCGCAAGGAACTGCACGGGATTTTCGCCCTGCTCAGCCGGCGCCCATTCCCGATCTGTTCCCGCTGTCGCCTGATGGTGCACCGGCACTGCCTGGCGCAGACGGACCCGCCCGTCTGCCGGCGCTGTGTTGAGGCACCGACGGTCACAGCCGCTCAATAGAACAGGTGCACGGCACGCTGCGCAACGCTCGGGGATGGCGCGGAGCTTTTCCCGGAAATGTCGCGATCGCCTAGCGTGGTGTTTCGCCGGTGATCCACGCGCGGGCAGCCGCGACCTGCCCGTGAGGAAAATGTTTGAACTCCGGCGAGGCAAAATGGGCGGCGATATGTTGGGCCAAGTCGGCCAGAGGTATGTCCGTGACCACCGCGACCCGCTTGATCTTGCGGTGATGGTTGCGCACGAACCGGATGTGCCGCACGAGTGATCCCAGATCGGCCCAGCCTGGGAAGCGATCCAATTCGAGGATGAGCCCGGCCAATCCGCCGGTCTTTTCGATGACGGGATCCACCTTCGATGCCAAGCGCTCGAAATCTTCTGCCCGCAACGGCCCGGTCGGCACCACGTGAAGAATGCGTGTCTTCTCGTCGAGTTCGGAATTGATCATAGCGACCTCCAGGGCGGGGCGTTCGAAGCCGGGCGCTGCGATCGTAGAGAGGAAGAAAGCGGCGAAACGCCGGTCCGCGTATCGGCAGCCGGCCCTTTCCTCGGCAGGTTACAGAATTATTTTGCGGATTTCCGCGGCGATAGAGCTCGCGAGTTGCTGCTCGATGGCTGCTAGCTGATCGGAAGAGAGATCGAGGAATTGCACACCCATGCCGAGGTCCTCGGGCTTGAATTTTCCCGGATCCGCATTCTTCCAGACCACTTGGCCGATAATGGGCAGCTGCACCGAAGAGCCGGGAAACTGCACCCGCACCATGAGACGTGACCCGACCTCGAAGGGGGATTCGGTCTGAATGAACATGCCGCGCGAGGACAGCGTGTAGCGGCTCGAATGCTGCGCCTGCGGCAGCGCATGGAACTCGACCGATTCCTCGATGGGCAGCCGAGGAATGCTGCGCCGCGGCTGACCGCTGCCACCCGCCTCGGTCCAGCCCAGCACGCTGACGGCAAGCAGCCCTTGCAGCACGTTGAGGGTCGTCCAGCTATCGAGCGGACTGTCGGCGAGCACGCGGTCCAGTGTGCGCGTCCCATCCAGCAGATCGACGAGGCTCGCCCCGGCCGCCGGGAGATCGGCCTGCACCCCGGCGCGTAGACCGCTCGGAATCTCGAGCAATGCATCCGCTGGGAACTGACCGCGCAACGCTGCCGTGTCCTTGCTGCGGCGCGCGCTTTCCTGCAGCAGTTCTTCGGTTGAGCCTGTGACCACGCACTCTGCGTCAGTCGGCACGGTCGGGGGCATGATGTTGAACGTCCCATCCTCCCAGGCCAGGAGGTGAAACAGCGCCGGGTTGCCGCGCCGTGCCTCTTGGCGGGCATGCGTCATGCGGCCATCCTGAAACACGATTTCGCCCTCGGCCGTCCCGCGCGAGAGGACCAGCCGGGCGCTGCGCTTTTCCATTTCCAGCCACCGCACCAATGACGATAGCGGCATGCTCTGCAGCTGGCCTTTGGCCGCCGACTGCGGCTCCACCTGCGGCGGGGGCGGGGCTGGGGCTGCCGGCTTCGGGCGGGTCCGGCGCAGAATAGATCGGACGCGCGCTTTCAGCTCCTCTGGGTCGATCGGTTTGGCGATGTAGTCCTCGGCCCCGAGGTCGAGCCCGCGCACCTTGTGGCTCGAGGTGCCGAGCGCGCTCACGAAGACCAGCGGGATCGGCGAGGTGATCGGATCCTGTTTGAGGATCTCGGCGGTCTGGAACCCATCCAGACCCGGCATCATGGTATCGATGAAGATCAGATCAGGCGTTTCGGCGCGGGCGACTTTGATCGCCTCTTCCCCGTTCGTGGCCTCTACGACAGTGGCCGGGACCGTCAGCAGCGTATCGCGCATGATCCGACGGATCAGCGTGTCATCATCGACGATCAGAATCAGCGGTGGCATAGCATCCTCCGGTCGCGCCAAGCTGAGTGTGGCTGTGTCCACTCGGTGCCCTGGGTCGTCAAAACCCCTGAATCAAAACACACATGCCCCTGAAGAGTCAAGGAGGATTGGGGGAGCCGCTGTCCGGCGGCACCAGATCGGCTCACGAACTCACGAACCGGCGCGCGACCCGGCCAGTTGGTACTGCAGCCGGTGCAGGCGCGCGTACATGCCGTTGCGCGCCAACAGCTCGGCATGCGTCCCCTCCTCCCGAATACGGCCATGATGGATGACGAGAATGCGGTCGGCGAATTGAATGGTCGAGAGCCGGTGCGCCACGATCACGGCGGTGCGGTCTTTGAGCAGGACCTGCAGCGCGTGCTGGATGAGCTGTTCGGTCTCGGTATCCACCGAGCTGGTGGCCTCGTCCAGCACCAGGATCCGGGGGTCGAACGCCAGCGCGCGCGCAAACGAGAGCAGTTGGCGCTCGCCTTGTGACAAGGTCGCCCCGCGCTCCTGCACCTCGGCCTGATACCCGCCCGGCAGCCGCGCGATGAAGCGGTCCGCGTGCACCCGCCGGGCCGCCTCGCGAATCTGCTCGTCGCTGATGCGGGGGTCGCCCAGGGCGATGTTCTCGGCCACCGTGCCCGAGAAGAGGAACACGTCTTGTAGCACTAATCCGATGTGCCGGCGCAGCGCCGCCTTGTCCCACGCGCGCAGGTCCACACCGTCCACCAGGATCCGTCCGCGCTCGGGCTCGTAGAACCGGCACAGAACAGAAACGATCGAGGTCTTGCCGTGGCCGGTGGATCCCACCAGGGCGATCTTTTCCCCGGGAGCCGCCCGGAAGCTGATGCCCTGCAGGACCGGCTCGCCGGGAACATAAGACAACCAGACGTCTTCGAAAGCGATGCTGCCGTGGGCCGAGGGCGCGGGGCACGGGACGGCGGTGACGATCCGCGGTCTCTCGTCCAGTAGCCGGAAGATCCGCTCGCTGCTGGCCATCGCCGCCTGGAAGATATTGTACTTTTCCGCCAGGTCGCGAATCGGCTGGAACAGCCGGGTGCTGTATTGCAGGAAGGCCACCACGACCCCGGGCAAGAGGCCGCCCGCCAGCGTCCGCTGGCCGCCGTGCCAGAGGATGAGGGCCACGGTCAGCGCGCTGCAGACCTCGACGAAGGGGAAAAAGAGGGCGTTGTAGTGCACGCTGACCAAGAGCGCGTCGCGGTTCTTGGTATTGATCTCCTTGAACCGCTGGAACGCTCGCCGCTCCTGTCCGAACGCCTGCACCGTCGCCATGCCCGAGATGTGTTCGTTCAAATACCCGTTCAAGCGGGCCAGCGTCTTCCGGCTCTCGCGATAGTTCTCGCGCGCTTTGCGGCGGTAGAGATGCGTGGCGACGGCCAGGACGGGCACTAAGCCCAGCGTGATCAGGCCGAGCCGCCAGTCGAGGAGAAACATCGCGATCGCGATGCCGCCGATGGTCAGGGTGTCGCCGAGGACCGCCACGACCCCGGCGCTCAAGAGCTCGTTCAGATTCTCCACGTCGTTGATGACGCGGGTCATCAGCCGCCCGACCGGATTCTTGTCGAAAAACGCCAGGTCGTGATTGAGCAGATGCCCGAACAGATGCCGTCGGACATCGTGCATGACGCGCTGGCCGACGACCTGGGTGAGATAGGTGTTGCCGAACTGGCAGAGGAACCCCGCCACGACGGTGAGGAAATACACCCGGGCGATCCGGTCGAGTCCCGCCAGGTCCCTCACGCTGACATAGCGGTCGATGGCAACCTTCACCAGGTACGGCCCGAGCAGTTGGGCGATGGTGGCCCCCGCCAGGCAGGTGAACGCCACCGCCACCCAACCCCAGTAGCCGCGCAGATACCCCAGCAGGCGCAGCACCAGGCGGGTGTCGTACGCCTTTCCCAGCACTTCGTCGTCGATGTGGACGTGTGGGCCGTGCATCGCTACGCCTGGTCCTGCTCGGCAAACGCTTCCAGCTCCTTTGCCCAGAGCTGCTGGTGATACATACGGAAATACTGCCCTTCTACCGCGAGCAATTCCCGGTGCGACCCGCGCTCGGAAATGCGCCCGTCCTTGAGCACGACGATCTGGTCCGCATCCTTGACCGTGGAAATGCGGTGGGAAATCAGGATCGTCGTCCGACCGGCCAGCGCCGCCTTCAATTCGGCGAGGATGGCCTCCTCGGTCTGCACGTCGACGCTGGAAAACGCGTCATCGAGAATCAGCACCGGCGGATTCTTGATCAACGCCCGCGCCAGTGCCGTGCGCTGTTTTTGCCCGCCGCTTAGACGTACGCCGCGCTCGCCCAGCACGGTCTCGAAGCGGTCGGCAAATGCCCGGATGCTTGGCAACAGCGCCGCGGCCCGCGCGGCTTCCTCCAGGTCCGCCCCCGTCGCATCCGGCCGGCCGAACAGCAGATTTTCGCGGATCGTGTCGGAAAACAGGAAGATGTCCTGCGAGACGAGCCCGATCGAGGCGCGCAACCGGGAGAGCGGAATCGTCCGGATGTCCCGACCGTCAAGGAGCAGCGCGCCCTCGGGCGCCTCGAACAGCCGGGCGATGAGATGCACGAGCGTGCTCTTGCCGGCGCCGACATCGCCCACGATCGCACAACTCGTGCCGGCGGGGATCGTCAGCCAGAGATCCTGGAGTACCCAGGGTGCCTCGGGGGCATAGCGGAATGACAACCCGCGAAATTCGATGGCCCCGGTCAGACGTCGCGGCGACTGGTCGTCTGTCGCGAGGTACGCGGGGGCGCGCGGCGCCTCCAAGATCTCGACCAGCCGTCCCAGAGCCGACGCGCCCCGCTGCGTCAGGTTGACCACGTAGCCGATGGCCATGACCGGCCAGGTCAGCAGGGCGAGGTAGCCGCCGAACTGCACGAACTGGCCGATCGTCAGCGTCCCCTCGAGGACCCGCCGTCCGCCCAACCACAGGACCAGCGTCATCCCCAGCCCGGAGAACGTCCCGATCAGCGGCCAGAGGATCCCGGTCAGGCGAGCCGTGACCAGATTTTTCTTTAGGTAGGTGGTGCTCAATGCGGCGAAGCGCTCGAACCGCTGCGCTTCTTGCGCGTGGGCCTGAATCACCCGGATGCCGGCCAGGCTCTCTTGCACGAACGTGCTGATCGTCCCCAGCGTCCGCTGGACCTCGCGATATCCGGCGTGAATCCGGGGCCCCACCGCCAGCACGAGGAGGGTGATCGCCGGCAGGCTCAGGAGCGACCAGAGCGTCAGCCAGGGATCGATCCGGATCAAGAGTGGAATCGTCACCAGGATCATCAGGCTGCCGTCGAGGGCGGCCACGGCGCCGATGCCGACCATCTCGCGCACAGATGCCAGATCGTTGGTCAGGCGGGACATCAGCTCGCCGGTCTTCATGCAGTGAAAATAGGCGAGCGGCAGCCGCTGCAAATGGAAGAAGAGCTGGTTGCGCAGGTCCCACTCGATGTGCCGTGAAAACCCGAACACGCGGGTCCGCCAAAAATAGCGGAAGACGCCCTGGACCACCGCGGCCAACGCGATCAGACCCGGAAACGCCCAGAGCGGCGCCCGCGCCGCGTGGGACGCGAGCACATTATCCAGCGCCAGCCGCGTGAACCAGGGGATCAGGAGGTGCACGGCATCCGTGCCCAAAAGGGCGAGGATGCCCCAGCAGAGGAAGCGACGGTGGCGGATGACGAGCGGTCGAACAACCTGCCAGTGCGTGCCGATAATTCAGACCTCACTTGCCAACGCGTAACCAATCCGAGCGAAGATTCTGCGCTGAGAAGCGGGATAGCGCAAGCCGGTTGTCGCCGGCGCTAGGTCGGGCGGTCCGTCAACTCGGCGATCGCTCTGAGTAAGTCTTCGAGGCGGACCGGCTTCCCGAGGATCCGGTCCACCAGGGCAGCGTCGGGTTCCGCTTCGGCCGCCTCCCCCCATCCCGTCAGCAGCACCACCGGCAAGCGGCGGTCGCGCGAGCGGGCGGCGTGGGCGACGGCCCAGCCGTTGACCTCCGGCATGCCGAGGTCGGTCAGCACGAGATCGATGCCACCCCCCGCCAGGAGGGCGATGGCTGCGGCCCCGCCGGCCGCCTCGATCACCGTGTGGCCGGCCGCCTCGAGGAGGCCGACCAATGTCTGCCGCACGCGCGTGTCGTCGTCCACCACCAGCACCGTGCGCGGAATGACCGCGCTCACCGTGCGCGCGACATCGCCACCCGACTCCAACGGGGCCCGCCGGAAATGCAGTGTCACAGTCGTGCCCTGCTCGGGCGCACTGGCAACGGCGATCCGACCGCCGTGCCGCTCCATGATGCCGAACGCGACGGACATACCGAGGCCCGTGCCGGACGCTTTGGTCGTGAAGAACGGATCGAAGATCCGCTGCCGGACCTCCTCCGACATGCCGCAGCCGGTATCGGTCACCCGCAACTCGACCCAGGAGGGGTCTTGCTCCACCGGAAAGAGCGACGGCTGGTCGTTTCGGTCCGCATCCGACGCCCCGCCCGGTCCGACGCGAAACGACAGCGTCCCCCCGCGGGCCATGGCGTCCACGGCATTCAGGATCAGGTTGGTGAGCAGTTCTTGCACCTCGGGCGCATAGCCCAGGATCGGCGGCGCCTCCCGGGCCCGCACATCCACGGTGATGACCGCGCCGCGCCGATTGGCCTCATCGCGCCAGCGCGGCTGCGTGATCTCCAAGGCGTCTGCGATCGCTTGGCCCAGATCCAAGGCCCGCAGCGGCGAGCGCCCGCGCTGCCGGGCGAAGTCCTGCAGGCGGCGCACCACCCGGGCCCCGCCGGTGGCGGCCTGCTCGAGCGTCACCAGCGACTCCCGGACTGCCGGGTCCCGGGTCCTGAGCCGGAGTAATTCGACCTGGCCGAGAATCGCCGCGAGCATGTTATTCAGATCGTGCGCGATCCCGGCGCTCATCTGCCCCAACGCGCGCAGCTTTTCGGCCCGGATCAGCCCCTCCTGGGTTCGCTGCAGATTCTCGTACGAGGCGTTCAGCTCACTAAAGAACTGCGCCTTTTCGAGCGCCAGCGCGGCGTGATCGGCAAACGAGCCCAGGTAGTTCAGCTCGTCTGCGGTGTAGTGGTGTGGCGCGGTGGTGTTGAACGTGAGCACCCCGAGGACCTGCGTCCGCGTCTTGATGGGTAAGCCGAGGTACGTCGCAATCCCTTGCGCCCGATCGAAGGCCGCCAGATCGTTGCGGGGGTCGTCGGCGGGCTGCTTCACGAAGAGCGGCTCGCCGCTCTTGGCTACCTGTCCCGACAAACCGCTGCCGAATGGCAGGGAGAAGTCCACTGGCAGTTGGATGCCGTGTACCGCGCCGATCTCCAGCGCCTGCCTCTGCGCGTTCACGAGCAGGAGCTTGACGTGGGAACACCGGGTGATCGCGGCCGCTTCCTCGACGATCCGGTTGAGGATGCGGTGCAGGTCCACCTCGCTCATCACGGTGTGGGTCGCGCGGAGCAAGGCCTCCATCTCCCGATTCCGGCGCACGGCCGCTTCGTGGAGCCGCGCGTTCTCGATGGCGGTCGCCGCATGCGCAGCAAAGAGCGCCAGCGTTGTCCGGTCACGCTCGGAGAAGAACGGCGCCGAACCGAGGTTGGCGACTGCCAGTACTCCGATCAGCCGCTCGCGCGCGAGCAGCGGCTCGGCGAGGACATCGCCGCCCCGCACGTGCGCGGTGACCGCCGGGTGCGCGACAGGAGACGTCCAGTACTCGTGGACGAGCATCCCTTCCCGCCGCTCTGCCACGCAGCCGACCACCCCTTCGCCGAGCGGGATGCGCAAGTCGGCGACCCAGGCGACCGGGCCCAGCCAGGCCCGCGCGACCAGCACGTGTGCGGACGCATCCCAGAGAAAGACCGCGGCGGCGGCGCCATCCAGCATCGTCACGGCGCGCGTGGCCACCAGGCTGAGCAAGCGGTCGAGATCCAGTTCGCGGGCAATCTCGGCGATCGCCACCTGTACGGCCTCTTGGCGCCGCGCGTGCTCCAGGACCGCCTCCTCCGCCTGTTTGCGGTCGGTCACGTCCTGCATCAGCGCGGAATAGCCGATCAGGCTGCCGCCGCGATCTCGCTCAGGGACCAGCGTGGATCGTAGCCAGCGGCGGATTCCGTCTTTGCGCGTGATCCGAAGTTCCACCGGCGCGGCCTCCGCCCCGTCCAGCAGGGTCTTGCGCTGCGCCTCCGCCAGCTCGCGAAACGGCTCGTCCACCATGCGCAGCCACAGCGCTCGGTCGGCCTCGAATTCCTCCCCCGTGTACCCCGTCAGGACCACGCTGCCCGGCCCATGGTGGATCGCGAGGACACCCCCGTCCGCCACCTGGGCCGTCATCACGAAATCGCTGGTCGCGGCACAGAGCGCGTGGTAGCGGGCGGCTATCTCTGCGGCCTCGGCCCCGATCCGCTCCCCGGCGCGGAGCGCCTCCTCCTGCTCTGCCGCGAGCCGTTCCTGCCTGAGGACCACGGCCAAGGCATCGGCACAGGCCCAGAGGAGCCCTGTTGGCTCCAGGTCCAGAGCGGCTGGCGGGATCCCTTCGGCCACCAACACCGCGATCGGCCCGCCGGCGGACCCGACCGGCACAGCGCCCAGCAACCGGTCGGCCGCCCCCTCCGCGTAGCGGCCGGTGCGCAGGACTTCCGCCGCAAGCCCGAGGACCTCGGCCGCCGGCTGGGGGACACGTCCGGTCGCAAGGCGCACCTGGACGCCACCGGCTTCGGGCACGAGCAGCCAGACCGCCTGGGCCTGCACGCTCTCCTGGGCAAGCGTCAGGATCTCGCTGAGTGCCTGCACGGCTTCGGACGGGGAAGAGACCAGCGCGAGCAGACGCCGGAGCTGGTCGATCTGCCGGAGGTCGGTGGCATGCAACCGGCGCTCCGCGTCAACGGGGTCGTTCATCGGATCCGCTCCTGAGAACCGGTCCGCCGTTTTCCTCGATGTGGGACCGCGCGAGTGTAGGCAGGCCGCCGCGCCGTGTCAAGATCGGGCGTGGCCGAACAGTGCGTGGCGAGGGTTAGTGGAGCGAGAAGGCGAGGCCCAGGCCGTAGGTGATGGCGCCGGCAATCACGGCCACCAGCGTCATCTCGAGCCCGCTGATCCACCACGAGCGCGTGGTGATGAAGCTTTTCGCGACGCCGACTCCGAAATGGGCCAAGACGCTCAAGACCGCCGCCCAGACCACGGCGGGAACACCGCGGGTGAAGAAGAATGGCAGCACGGGGATCAGGCCGCCGACAGCGGTGGACACAGTGGCGGACAGACAGGCCCGCCAGGGATTGGGGAACGTGGTCTCGGATAAGCCCAACTCTTCCTGGACCAAGGTCTTCAGGAAGTCGTCGGGTTGCTCGCGGATGCGTCCGACTAGGGTGTGCGCCTCCTCTTCGGTAAAGCCCTTGAGCTGATAAAAGAGCTCAAGCTCCTCGCGCTCCTCTTCAGGATTGTGTTCGATTTCGGCTTTCTCGCGGGCGATCTCGCCCTGGTACACTTCGCGCTGCGACTTGGCCGCGAGATAGGCGCTGGACCCCATCGAGAGGGCGCTGGCCAGCATCCCGGCCAGCCCCGTGATGAGCACGATCTCGCTGCCGCCGGTGTATCCGGCCATGCCCGAGACGATGCCGAACACGGCCCCCAGGCCGTCGTTCATGCCGTAGATGGCATCGCTCACCCAGCCGGTCGAGCCGACGTGCCGCTCGCGCTGCAGGATGAGATCTAGCGCAGACCGGGGGTTGCGCGGACCCGACAGCACCCGGAGCACTTTGGCATGCTCCTGGTCATCGGCCGAGATTTCCCGCAGGAGCGCCTGGCTCTCCGGGTCGAGGTTCGCGGCCACGGCTTCTTCCCCGGCGAGGCCGCGGGCCTCCATCGCCTCAAGCTTGCGGTAGACCACGTCGGGGCTGGCGACGTGCAGGCTCATCCCCAGCGCCGGTTTGACGGCGGATGCGTTCGGCACCGCCCCGCCCAGCGCTGCGATGCGCCCCGCCCAGCGGGCCGCGTGGGATTCTTCTGCCGCGATGAGCTTGCGGAGCAGTTCCTTGCGACGGGGATCCGTCTCTTGCTCGGCGAGCTGCCGGTACGTGGCGGCCGCCTCCATCTCGTGACGCCAACTGTCTTCCAGCGCCTTGAGCGAGCGCTGGCGCTCCTTCGGATGCACGCTGCCTCCTGGTGGCCGGTTCAGAGGAAGGTCAGTATACCCTCGCAACCTGCCAGGCGGCACGACAAAGTTCCCGCGGCTGACATGCCGTGCGCGGCTGTGATAAAGTTGAGGCATGAACCCGACCGAGGACTGCGCTGTGCCGCCCACGTTCATCGCCGACGCCATGTTGGGCCGCCTCGCCACCTGGCTGCGGATCCTGGGCTATGATACGGAGTACTTCCGGGGTGACGATGCCGCGCTGTTGGTGCGTGCCCGCTCCGAGGGGCGCATCGTGCTCACCCGCGACCGCGCTCTGGTCGGCCGGCGCCAGGCGCCGCCGCACCTGTTCATCGAAAGCGACCACGTCGCAGCGCAGGTCCGGCAGGTCATCGCGGCTCTGTGCTTGCGCCCTGGTGCGCCGACCCGCCGCTGCCTCCGTTGCAATGCGATCCTGATTGCCCGCCAGAAGGCGGACGTGATGGGCCGCGTCCCCGAGTACGTCTGGAGCCATCACGAGGCATTTTGGGCCTGCCCGTACTGTGAAAGGATCTACTGGGCGGGCAGCCATCGGCGCCGCATGGACGACACCGTGCGGGCCTTCTGGGGTTGAGGCATGCGCATTGTCTTCATGGGGAGTCCCGCGTTCGGGGTGCCGGTCCTGGAGCGGCTGATCGCCGACGGACACGCCGTCCCGCTCGTGGTGACGCAACCGGACCGACCGGCCGGCCGCGGCCAGGCCCTCCGGCCGCCGGCCGTCAAAGCCGCCGCCCAACGCCTGGGTCTGCCCGTTGTCCAGCCGGCGCAGGTCGCGACGGCCCAGGCCGAGATCGCCGCCGTAGCGCCCGATGTGGTTGCCGTGGTCGCGTTCGGGCAGTATCTGCCCGACGCGATTCGCGCTCTCCCGCCGCACGGCTGCATCAACGTCCACGCCTCGCTGTTGCCGAAGTACCGCGGCGCCGCCCCGATTGCGCACGCCCTGTTCAACGGCGACACGGAGACCGGCGTCACCATCATGCAGGTGGCCCGGCAGATGGACGCCGGCCCGACGCTCCTGCAGCGGCGGATCGCGGTCGCGCCGACCGACGACGCCGGCAGCTTGGGCGATCGCTTGGCGGCGCTGGGGGCCGATGCCTTGTCCGAGGCGCTCCGCCTTATCGCTGCAGGCCAGGCAGTCTGGACCCCCCAGGACGACTCCCAAGCGACGTCGGCTCCCAAACTCACGGACGCAGACTGTCGGCTGGCACTCGCCGGCGACTCCCGCGCCCTCACCAATCGTATCCGCGGCCTGGCCCCCACGCCGGGAGCGTATCTGATCTTCGCGGATCGGCGCGTGCGCCTACTCCGGGCGGAGCCCCGTCCGGCCAACGGGGCCGCCGGCCGGATCCTGACGCTGGAAGAGGCCGCGCTGGTCGTCGGCACAGGCAGCGGCGCGCTGGCGTTGCTGATCGTGCAACCGGAGGGCAAGCGCCCCATGAGCGGCGCCGAGTTTGCGCGCGGCCGGCGGCTCGCCCCCGGAGACCTCCTTGGCTAGGCTGGCCGCCCCGACGGTACCGACCAGCGCACGGCGGCTTGCCTTCGACGTACTGCAGCGGGTCGAGACAACCGATGCCTACGCCAACCTGTTGCTCGACGCGCGCCTGAACCGCCGCGCGTTGGCGCGGGCCGACCGGGCGCTCGCCACCGAACTGGTCTATGGCGTCCTGCGCTGGCGCGCGAAGCTGGACTGGCTGCTGGCCCCGCGACTGGACCGCCCCGCCGACCGGCTTGACCCTGCGGTCCGTCTCCTCCTACGCCTCGGCATCTACCAGATCGCCTGTCTCACGCGCATTCCGCCCTTCGCTGCGGTGGACGAGACCGTCGCGCTGGCGCACGCTGTCGCCCCCCGAGCAGCCGGCTACGTCAATGCTGTCCTCCGAGCGGTGCTGCGGGTCGACCCGCCTGCCGAGCCGGACCCGACCGGCGATCCGTGCGGCCACTGGACCGGCCCGGGGTCGCACCCGGCCTGGCTTGCCGCCCGCTGGATAGAGCGGTTGGGGCCGGCGGACGCCGGGGCCTTGATGACTGCCAACAACCAGATCCCGCCCGTATCGGTCGCGGTGAACCGGCTGCGCGGCGACCCGGCCGGCGTGCGGGCCCGCCTCGACGCCGCCGGAGCAGGGCCGGTCGCCAGCCGCTACTTCCCCGAGATGCTCAGCCTGCTCACCGGTGGCAGCCCGGCCGACCTGCCCGGATTTGCCGACGGCCTCCTCGTGCCGATGGACGAGGCCGGGCCCCTGCCCGTACATGCCTTGGACCTTGCGCCCGGGCAGCGGGTTCTGGATGCCTGCGCGGGCGGCGGCGGCAAGACCGCCCTGATCGCCGCGGCGCTCGGCGACACCGGCGAGGTCCTCGCCTGCGATCAGAGTCCCCGCGCCGTGCGCCGGCTCACCGTCGCGTGCCAGCGTTTGGGGCTTGCCAGGGTCACCCCCACGCTTTACGATGCCCAGGATGCCGGGGCCGGATTCCCTGGCGGATTCGACCGGGTGCTGCTGGACGCACCATGCAGCGGGCTGGGGACCGTGCGGCGGCGACCCGAGATCAAATGGCGGCGGCGACCAGACGATCTGCCCCGCCTAGCGGCGGTGCAGGAAGCGCTGCTCCGCGGCGTGGCCGGCGCGCTTAAGCCGGGAGGACTTTTGGTCTACAGCACCTGCAGCCTCGAGCCCGAGGAGACCGACCTGGTGATTGCCGCATTTCTCGTCGGCCGTCCCGATTTCGCAGTGGACCTGCCACCTGCGAGCTTGCAGAGCTTTGCCAACGGAGCGGCCCTGCGGGCCTGGCCGCACCGGCATGGCACGGACGGCTTCTACGCGGTCCGCCTGCGCAGGATGCGATGATACTCGCCCCGAAAGCGCCGCGCCCCAGCCTGTGGTACCGCATCGTCAGGGCCTGCGCGATTGCGTTCGGTCTGTGCGCACTCGCCGCACTGGCCGGCGAAGCCACCATGCTCTGGATGCTGGAAAGCGATCGGATCGAAGTCCCGCGCGTGATCGGGCTCGATTCCGTTGCCGCCACCACGCTGCTCCAGGAGGTCGGCTTGCAGCCGAAAGTCGTCGCCGAAGAGTTCAGCGAAAAGATCCCCAAGGGATCGGTGACCGCCGAGCGGCCCCCCCACGGCAGTCGGGTGACGCTGGGGTCGGAGGTTCGGCTGTTCGTCAGCCGCGGAACCGATCTGTTGGCCGTCCCCAAACTGGCGGGCTCTACGGTCGCGCAGGCCACTCGGGCGCTGGCCGAGGCCGGCCTCGACCTCGGGCCGGTCACGTTCATCCACTCCGATCTGCACCCGAAGGACATCATCATGGCACAGGATCCGCCCCAGGGGGCGACCGCCGCGCGCGGGACTGCGGTCCGCGTCCTGCAGTCGCTCGGGCCCTGGGACGATCAGGTGGCGATGCCCGACCTGCGCGGTCGCGAGGCGCTGGTCGCCGTAAATCTGCTCAAAGAGTTGCAGGTCGAGGCACGGATCAGTTTCCAGCCTTCCCCCGCGAAGGACCGCGTGATCGCGCAGGATCCGGCCCCCGGCGCCCCCGTCAAGCCCGGCGTGCCGGTCGAGTTGGTGGTCGGCGAATGACGCGAGGAGCGACGATGACTAGCATCCTCCCCTCTCTCCTCTCGGCAGATTTCGGCGCCCTGGGTGAGGAGATCGCCAAGATCGAACCGGTGGCCGACGGGTTGCACCTCGATGTGATGGACGGTCGCTTCGTGCCCAACTTGTCGTTTGGACCCCTGGTCGTGGCGGCGGTCCGGCGGCGCACGCGTCTCCCTTTGCACGTCCACCTCATGGTCGAGGCGCCCGAGCGGCTCATCCCCGCCTTCGTCGATGCGGGGGCAACATCCCTCACCGTGCATGTGGAAACCTGCCCCCACCTCCATCGCACCATCGAAGAAATCCGGACGGCGGGCGTGTCGCCCGGGGCGACCCTGAATCCCGCTACGCCCCTGTGCCTCCTTACGCCGATCCTACCTGAACTGGATGTGCTCCTGATCATGTCCGTCGATCCCGGGTTTGGCGGGCAACGGTTCCTCCCACTGGCCCTGCCCAAGATTGCCGAGGCGCGTCGGCTGCTGGACCAGACCGGGTCGGGGGCCGACCTGCAGGTGGACGGGGGCGTGACGGCTGACAACTGCCGCGGCCTAATCGTCGCCGGGGCCCGTACCTTGATCGCCGGCACCGCTATTTTTGACACCGCCGATCCCCGCGCCGCCGTCGTTGCCCTCCGGGAGCATAGTCAGCCGTGAGGAGCCGGACGAACATCACGGTGCATCCCGATACCGACGCATTGATCGTGGTCGATCTCCAACGCGACTTCTGTCCGGGCGGGGCGCTCGCGGTCCCCGAAGGCGACCAGATCGTTCCGGTGGTCAACCGCCTCGTGCGGCTCACCACCTGGTTGACGGTCGCAACCCGCGACTGGCACCCCGCCGACCATTGTTCTTTCAGCGCGCAGGGCGGCCCGTGGCCCGCCCATTGCGTCGCGGACAGCGCCGGCGCCGTCTTCCATCCCGGGTTCGACATGTCGGCGATCCGGCACATCGTCTCCAAAGCGACGATGAAAGCCATCGATGCATACTCCGGCTTTGAAGGGACGAACCTCGACAGCCTGCTGCGCTCGCACGGCGTCCGGCGCGTGTTTGTCTGTGGGCTGGCGACCGATTATTGTGTCAAAGCGACTGCGCTCGATGCCCGCCGTCATCGGTTCGAGGCGGCCGTCATTACGGATGCCATTCGCGGCGTCGAGGTGCGTCCCGGCGACTGCGCCACCGCGCTCGAGGCAATGCACCTGAACGGGGTCGCTCTGGTGGACAGTCACGATCTTGAACCGCGGTAGGACAGTTCCTCACACCCACGCAGAAAGGAAAGCTATGCGCACGTACCTGACACTTCTCCTGCTGATCACGGGGCTCGTTGCCTTCCCAGCTTCTGCCCAGATGATGGGTGGCTCCGGCGGCAGCATGCATGGCGGTCCGGGCGGAATGGGGTTGATGGATCGTCCTCTGGGCCCGATGATCGGCGGCCCTGTGGCGCATCGCCTGGGTGGGCGCCCGCACGAGGCGCCGCTGATTTCCCTGGCCTTAGCCCACAGCCAGGAGTTGAGCCTCTCGCCCGATCAGCAACAGAAGCTCCGGGACCTGCAGACGGGCTTCGCCAAAGAGGCGGTCCGAAAGCAGGCGGATATCCAGATCGCGGAAATCGATCTGAACGCACAGCTCGAGCAGGAACGCTGGGATCTCGCCAAGATCGAGCCGCTGGTGAAGCAAATCGCCGCCCTCAAGGGCGACCTCCGGCTGGCGCGGATCAAGACACTGGCCGCAGGCCGCGCCCTCCTCACCCCCGACCAACTCGCGAAGCTGAAGCAGGTCGGACACCGGATGGGGCCGCAGCCTGGGATGGGACCTGGGGGAATGCCGCACGAGATGGGACCCGGCCCCGGCATGCAGGGTGGGAGTCCCGGAGCACCGGGCCCGCGGCCCTAACCGCCTCGACAGAGGAAGCCTGGCGGGCCACACCCCGCATCATCCGTAGGCCCGTCCCGCGGAATTGGCTTGCGTAAACTGATCTTGGATGTTAGCGTTCGTCAGCATTTTACGCTGGAGCACAGCGTGCGCGAAATGAATCCAATCGCTTTCGGCTTCTACTTTAGCGGCGCCTGCCCTCGTGGCGTGAGGCGACGGATGAAGTAGGCCAGAACATCTGACGCCAAGGGCCACGGGGCGATGCCTCGTGGCCCTTGTTGTTTTCAGGATTGGCAGAGCCAGGGGAGGGAGCAACAATGATCATTGTCATGAAGGGCACGGCGCCGAAAGAGAACGTGCATGAAGTGATCCGCATCGTCGAAGAGCTGGGCTACCAGGCGCACGTCATCTGGGGCAAGCAGCGGACCGTGATCGGCGCGGTCGGGGACGAGCGCGGCAAGGCCCGCCTGCAGTCGCTCGAAGTGCTCCCCGATGTGGAAAGCGTCGTGCCGATCCTGCAACCCTTCAAACTCGCCAGCCGTGAGTTCCACGCTAACCCGAGCATCATTAAGGTGCGTGACGTTGAGATCGGAGGCGACCGGCTCGTCGTGATCGCCGGACCATGCACTGTGGAAAGCGAAGAACAGGTAATGGACCTCGCGGTCCTCGCCAAGGCGGCGGGGGCAACCATGCTGAGGGGCGGCGCCTTCAAGCCTCGCACCTCGCCCTACGCATTTCAGGGAATGGGGAAAGAGGGGCTGCGCCTCTTGGCCGCCGCACGGGACGCGACCGGCCTGCCGATCGTGACGGAGGTCCTCAAGCCCGAGGACGTGGACCTCGTCGCGGAATTTGCCGACTTGATCCAGGTCGGCGCCCGCAACATGCAGAATTTCGCCCTGCTCAAGCGGGTCGGCGAGGCCGGCAAGCCGGTGCTCCTAAAGCGGGGGATGGCGTCCACGATTCAGGAATTCCTGATGGCCGCCGAATACATCCTGTCCGAGGGTAACTACAGCGTGGTGCTCTGCGAGCGCGGGATCCGGACCTTCGAGACGGCGACCCGCTTCACGCTCGACCTGAATGCCGTGCCGGTCTTGAAGAAACTCTGCCATCTCCCGGTCATCGTGGACCCCAGCCATGGAACCGGACACTGGGAGTACGTGACGCCCATGGCCAAGGCGGGTGTGGCGTGCGGGGCGGACGGCCTGATGATCGAAGTCCACATGCGGCCGGAAACCGCGGTCAGCGACGGCATCCAGTCGCTGAAACCCGAGATCTTTCGCCAATTCATGCGGGAAATCGCCCCCTTCGCGCAGGCCGCCGGACGGCGCCTCTGATGACGACTGCCGGGGCGGCGGCGGAGGCGACCCGTGCTGCCAGACCGCCGCTCTGGCAGACGTACCTCATCATTCTCCTCACCACTCTATTTTGGGGCGGCACGGCAGTCGGCGGCAAGCTGCTTATCCAGGATGTCCGGCCGTTGACTGCCGGCGTCCTCCGCTATGGCCTGACCGCGATATTGCTGCTGCTCTGTTTTGGCCCGCAACTCCCGTCCTTCCGCACCTTGCGCAGCCGTGATCGCTGGCTGCTGTTCTGGATCGGGGTCTTCGGGACCTTCCTGAACCACAGCTTCTTCTTTTTCGCGCTCTCGTTTGCACCGGCCGCCCATGGCGCCCTCATCCCGTCGACCAGCAGCCCGGTCTGGACCATGCTCCTGGCGCAACGCCGGGGCGGGGAGCGGATCGGCTGGATCCAGGCCGTCGGGATGATCCTCTGCTTGATCGGTGTCGTCCTGGTCATCCGCCCCGCCCGATTGCTCACTGGAACGGGGTACGGGGTCCTGTTCGGTGACCTGCTCTTCATCATTGGCGGGGTGGCCTGGGGGATCTATTCGTATCTCTCGGCCGTCGCCATGCACCGCCTCTCCGCCGTAACCACGCTGGCCTACGGCATGATCGTCGGCACGATATTCCTGGTCCCTGTGGCGCTGATCGAGCGCCCCTGGGCCACGCTGCGTTTTGAGCATGTTTCCGCCTGGATCGCCTTGGCGTTCCTGGTGCTCGCCTGTACCCTGGTCGCATTCCTCTGGTGGAATATGGCGTTGGCGCGCGTGGGGGCCGGCCGCACGGCGGTATTCACGAACCTGGTGCCCGCGTTCGGGATCCTGCTCTCCTGGCTATTGTTGGGCGAGCGCCTCACGGCCGTGCAACTGTTCGGGGGCGCGCTCTCCGTCGTCGGCGTCATCGCCTGCCAGTTCGGAGGCGCAGCCGGGGAACGGGTGTCAATCGCCCGGCGCTGAGGTTTGCTCGCCTTTCCGCGCGATCCGTTCTTCCGCCCGGTTTGACCTTGACTTTTGAGTCTGAGTCGAGCGATTCTCGCGCATCTTTCTGCGCGATTGTGCTCTCTCGACAGGCTGTCTGGCCCGGGTGGGCCGAATCTGGACGCGAGGAGGTGATGCGCCCGAGAAACGCCTGGTGGCTTCCGATTGTCTTGGATTAGAACGAATCATCAACGGCTCGGGAGGGGGCCAAGGGAGATTCGACGATGAAGAAGGGACTGAGCAGGCGACAGTTCATCAAGACGGCCGGTGCAGCGGCGGCCGCGGCCGGCAGCACGCAGATTTTCGCCCCGGCGATTCTGAGAGCCCAGCAACAGCCGATCAAGATCGGCCACCTGGTTCCCCTCACCGGTTTCTTATCCCCGATGGGCGATTACGCCTCGAAGGCTGGTAAGCTCGCCGTTGAAGAGATCAACGCCTCGGGCGGGGTCCTCGGCCGCAAGATCGAGACCATCGTGGACGACGAAACCAACCCGGGCGTCGGCGTGCAGAAAGCCACCAAGATGATCCAGCAGGACAAGGTGGACTTCCTCATCGGCACCGTGAGCAGCGCCGTGTGCCTGGCGGTCATGGAAGTTGCCGACCGATACCAAAAGGTTTTCATCAACACCGGATCAAATTCGGATGACATCCGCGGGAAGAACTGTAACTACTACACCTTCTCCACCGAGGCGTCGAACACCCAGTACGTGAATGCCATCGGGCGCTATCTGCTCAAGAGCAAGAGCTACAAGTCGTTTTACATTCTCACTTCGGATTATGCGTTCGGCCACGACCTCACCCGCGTCACCCGACGCCTGCTCGGGGAGTTGGGCGGGAAAGAGATCGGCCACGATCTGGTCCCGACCAACACGGCCGATTACAGCTCCTTGATCCTGAAGCTCCGTAACGCCAATCCAGAATGCATCATCGTCAACATCGCCGGGTCCGATCAGACGACCTTCCTCAAGCAGTACACCGAGTTCGGCCTGAAGATTGATCTGGCGGGCGGCGTCACCGACACGGTCTTGATGTGGAATGCCGGCAAAGAAGCGGCGCAGGGTGTTTGGACGATCATCTGGTGGGGCGAACTCGACAATCCGTGGACCAAGAACTTCGCCGGCAAGTACCGCGCGAAGTACGGGCTACCCCCGGAGAACCAGGCCTGGGGCGATTACACGAGCCTCAAGGCCCTGGCACAAGCCGTGAACCAGGCCGGCACCACCGATTCGAAGAAAGTGGTCGAGGCGATGGAGAAGATCAAGTTTGATGGTGGCAAAGGCCGGGAGCTGTACTACCGCAGCTGGGACCACCAACTCATTCAGCCGATGTACGTGACCTCGATCAAGAAGACGGGTAACAAAGACCAGTGGGATATCTTCAACGTCATCGCCGAGGTGCCGGGCAAAGATGAAAACCTGGAAGTGATCGCCCCGACCAAGGAACAGAATCCCTGCAACATGAAGCGCGCCTGATCCCGCTGCACGCACCCGCCCCCTTCACCTCCGGGGGCGGGTGCATATTTGATCATCCGATCGGCGAGGGTACCCTATGGACCTGACAACCTTATTGCAGTTCTTCATCAACGGCATCGTCCTGGGTGCCATCTACGTGCTGTTGGCGATCGGTCTCTCGATCATCTTCGGCATGATTGGCATCGTGAATCTGACGCACGGCATCCTGTACATGCTGGGTGCGTATGCGGCCGTGTCGCTCACGCCCTACATTGGTTTCTTCCCGAACCTGATCGTTGCACCCCTGCTCGTCGCCGCCTTCGGCATGGCGATCGAGGCGGCGTTTTTGCGCCGCATCTACAAGGGCGATCCCGCACTCGGGCTCTTGTTCACGTTCGGGCTGGCCATGTTTCTCGAGCAAATGGTCCGCTTGATCTGGGGCACGCTGGGGATTCCCTTCCAGATTCCGGCGGCCCTGCGCGGTGCCTTGGTGATGGGGCCAATTATCTATTCGAAGTACCGCTACTTCATCGCCCTCTGCTCCGTGGCGGTCATTGGCGGGTTGTGGTGGTTCCTCGAGAAGACCCGCTACGGCACGATTATTCGGGCGGGGTCCCGCGATCCCGATATGGTCCGGATGTTGGGCATTAGCCTCAAACCCGTGTTCACAGCCGTCTTCGGCCTTGGTGTGGCGCTGGCTGCATTTTCGGGCGTGCTCGCCTCGCCGTTGGCGGGCGTCGAACCGGCCATGGGCACCAACACAGGAACGTTTGCGTTCGTCGTCGTCGTCATCGGAGGTCTCGGCAGTTTCTGGGGTTCGGTCATCTCCGGCCTGATGGTGGGCGAGGTGGAGAGTTTCTGCATCTTCTTCTGGCCTCCTATGGCTGATGCGTCGAAATTCGCCCTCATGATCCTCATCCTGCTGCTGCGGCCCCGCGGCCTCCTCGGGCGGCGCTGGGAGAGATTCGAATGAAGCGCTGGCTCCTCTTTCAGAGCGTCACGGCGAACCTCGGACTCTTGGCCGTGCTCCTCGTGCTCCCCTTTGCCTTGGAGCACCTGAAGAGCACGGCGCTGATGGCGAGCCAGATCCTCATCTTTGCCGTCGTGGGTCTGGGGTTCAATATTCTGCTGGGCTATACGGGTTTGTTGTCGTTCGGCCACGGGATGTTCCTCGGCATGGGCATGTTCGGAGCCACGTTGACGCAACTGCATCTCTTGCGGGGCGCCTTCTGGGGCCCGATCGCGGTGGGAACGCTCTGTGCCGCCCTGACGGGCACGGTGGTGGGCTTCCTCCTCATGCGGCGACGCGGCGTGTACTTTTCCCTGCTCACGCTGGCGTTCACACAGCTCTTCTTCACAATCTGCTATCGCTGGACGGACGTCACCGGCGGCGAGAACGGTCTGTCGGGCCTGAAGCGACCCGAGGTATTCGGCCTGGATCTGCGCAGCGATTATATTTTTTACTATGTGTGCCTCATCCTGCTCGGCGCGTGCGTGCTGCTCATCCGCCGCATCATTGACGCTCCGTTCGGCCGCGTGCTGCAGGCCATCCGCGACAACGAAGTCCGCGCGGCCAGCGTGGGCTACAACGCGCGCCGGTATAAGCACGTGGCCGTCATCATCTCGGGGACGTTCCTGGGCTTCGCCGGCGCGCTGTTCGCGTTCTTGAATTATTTCGCCTACCCCGAGGTGTTCCATGCCGCCTTCTCCGGCAGCATCGTCGCCATGACGATCGTAGGCGGGATGCGGAATTTCTTCGGCCCGATTATCGGTGCGGCGGTCTATGTCTTCTTCCAGGATCTGCTCTCGTCGTACACCAAGCACTGGATGATCTTCTTTGGCCTGATGTTCATGGCCTTCATTCTGTTTTCGCCGAACGGGATGATGGGCATCCTGCAGAATTTCCGGAACCGATTTCGCTCCGCGCTTCCCGACGCGGCCGCTGCCCCACCGGTCGCGGCGGCCAGCGATCCCGGTGTGCCCGCCGAGGTTCCCAATCGCCGCGTGGACCCGGCGCTGCTTGGCCCGGAGATCTTCCGGATCGAGGGTGTGACCAAACGCTTCGGCGCTCTGGCGGCGGTGGACGGCGTCACCTTCAGCGTCAGCAAGGGCGAGCTGCGCTCGGTCATCGGCCCGAATGGCGCCGGCAAGACGACTCTGTTCAACGTGCTCACCGGTAACCTGGCGATCGATGGCGGAAAGGTCTCGTTCAAAGGCGAGGATATAACCGGCCTCGAACCACACCAGATTGCCCGGCACGGCATCGCCCGTTCGTTCCAGATCCTAAGCATCTTTAAGGATTTGACCGTGTTCGAGAATATTCGGGTCGCGGTGCAGTCCACCACCCCGCATCGCTTTGCCCTTTTCACGGCGACCGACGAACTGACGGCGATCAACCAAGAGGCCGAGCGTATCGTCCAGCAGGTCGGCTTGGGCGTGCTTCGGGACCAGATCGCCATGAATATCTCGCACGGCGATCAACGCCTCCTTGAGATCGGCATTACGCTCGCGATGCAGCCCGAACTTCTCATGCTCGACGAGCCGCTTGCCGGCCTGGCTGCCAAGGAGCGGATTCGGATCGCCAATCTCATCCGCGGCTTGGCGGGCGAGCACACCATCATCCTGATTGACCACGACATTGATCAGATCCTGAACATCTCCGATCGCATCACCGTCTTGGCCCAGGGCAAGGTCATCGCCGAGGGCACGCCCGACGAGATCAAGGCGAATCCGCAGGTGCAAGAGGCCTACATCGGGGGCTTCGACCGGAAGCATCTGGTGGCGCACCCGCCCCAGCGGCGCACCGACACGCCTCTGCTCGAGGTGGACCGCATCAACACGTTTTACGGCAAGAGCCACATCCTGCACGACGTGTCGTTGACTGTGCACCCAGGCGAACTGGTCTGCCTGCTGGGCCGGAACGGCGCCGGCAAGACGACCACCCTCCACTCCATCATCGGCCTCGTCCCGCCGGCGCGGGGTGAGGTGCGGTTCGCAGGCCGGCCCGTTGCGCGGCTGCAGCCGGAGCAGATTTCCCGCGAAGGCGTGATGATCGTTCCGCAGGGGCGGCGTATTTTCCCCAACCTCACGGTCGAGGAGAACCTGGGCATCGCCGCCATTCAAGCCGGACGCAACGGACGGCCGGTCGTGTGGACGCCCGCGAGAGCCTACGATCTCTTGCCCCAGCTCGGCCGGCTGCGTGCGCGGCGTGGAGAGCAGATGAGCGGCGGCGAGCTGCAGATGTTAGCGATTGCGCGCGCGCTGATGCAAAACGGTCAATTGCTCATGTTGGATGAGCCGTTCGAGGGGCTCGCCCCGACGATCGTCGAGGGGCTCTGGAAGGTCATCAACCAGTTGAAGAAGGAAATGACCATCCTGCTCGTCGAGCAGAACGCGGATCTGGCGCTGTCCTTAGGTGACCGCGTCTACGTGGTCAACAACGGCAAGATCGATTTCGAAGGCTCGGCCCAGGCCCTGATCGAGGACCACGAGCTGCGCGTGAAACTCCTGGGCGTCTAGGGCGATCTCTGGCACAAACGACAACGAGCAGGAGACATCTCTCCTGCTCGTTGTCGTTTTTTGTAATCGCTGGATGCAAACAGACATCACGGTGCACCGCAGAGTCGCGGGAAATCCTTCTCCGTGTTTGTTAATGCACTGACCACCGGCACAACGAAGAGCTTCGGCCATTTACTTGGTCGTGCCCGCGACCAAAATGTGTCTTTCCTCTGCGCCTCGGCGGTGAAAGGTCCGGGACTAGTCCCGCGTGGCGAGTTCCCGCATGAGATCGCCCGATAGCGTCCCACGACAGATTTCGGCCACCGGGCCCGTCAAGGTCAGGTCCCAGTTCTCCGCTACACTGACCGCCAGTTGCCCGCCCGGGCTTTCCACCGTGACACTGCGATCTGTGAGGCCATTCTTGACGCATGCCGACACAACGCCGCACGAGCTCGTCCCCGAGGCGAGTGTGTACCCGGCCCCGCGCTCCCAGATAAGGATCGAGACACGGTCGCGCGTCAGCACCTTGGCAAACTGGACATTGATACGTCTGGGGAAGCTCGGATGATTTTCAATCTGCGGGCCGAGTCGCTTGACCCGATCCACATCGAGACTGTCGGTTAACACGACACAGTGCGGATTGCCCACGGACACGCAGGTCACGATCAGCCGTTCCCCGTCCACGTCCAGCGGCTCTCGGACGACCTCTCGCCGCGGACCGGCGACGGGGATCTCGGTGCTCACAAAGGTCGCCCGTCCCATTTCCGCGGTAATCGTGCGCACGCGCTGACCATCAATGTGCAGCCGCACACTGACGCGCCCGCCGAGCGTAGCAATCGTGAAATCCGGCCGATTGGCATACCCGTGATCGAAGAGAAACTTGGCGAAAATGCGAATACCATTGCCGCTCTTTTCCGCCTCGCTCCCATCCGGATTGAAGATGCGCACCCCGAAATCGGCATCGGTCGCAGGCGCCTTGAGCAAGATCCCGTCGGAGCCGACCCCAAAATGATAGTCGCAAATGGCCTGTATGGCCTTCGTGGACAACGGAATCGAAAGACGATCCCCATCCATGACGATGTAATCGTTGCCGAGGCCGTGCGACTTGACGAATTCGTTCACTGCAAGCATCCAGTCTCTCCTCCGTCACACTGCGCACAGGGGGAATAACAGTTGGACTTCGCCGAAATGTAACACACTCCCGCCTTCGACACTAACCCTGGAGTGGACCAATCAACGGGGGTGGGCCAGTATCTGATCTGTATTCACAAAAAACAACGCCGGGCATCCGGGCGTTTGGCTGGCCCATTTTCCGATGCCTCCAGCTTACATGCGGCGCGCTACCCCTGATCCTGTCGCTCGAAAACAGCGCAGTCGGAATCGATCATCATATTGACAAGTTCGACGAAGGATACCTTCGGCTCCCATCCGAGTTCGTTGCGAGCTTTGCTTGCATCTCCGAGAAGAAGATCTACTTCAGTCGGACGAAAATATCGAGGATCCACCGTCACGAGAATGCGCCCGTCAGGCCCGATGCCCTGCTCGTCTACGCCCGTCCCCGTCCAAGTCAGTGGGAAGCCGACTCGCGCAAAGGCGAGTCCACAAAATTCCCTCACCGAATGCGTTTCCCCCGTGGCGATCACGTAATCGCCAGCTTGAGATGCCTGGAGCATGCGCCACATCGCTTCAACGTAATCTCCCGCAAATCCCCAGTCGCGTTTGGCGTCCAGGTTCCCGAGCGAGAGCCGGTCCTGCTTTCCGGCTTTGATCGCTGCAACTGCGCGGGTGATCTTCCGCGTGACAAACGTTTCGCCTCGTCGAGGACTCTCGTGATTGAATAAAATCCCGTTGACCACAAACATTCCGTACGCTTCGCGGTAATTTCTCGTGATATAAAACGCATATGCTTTCGCCGCCCCATACGGGCTGCGTGGGTAGAACGGCGTCGTTTCACGCTAGGGAGTCTCGACCACCTTGCCGAACAGCTCCGACGAAGAGGCCTGATAAAACCTGGCGTCGAGGTCCAACTCCCTCATCGCCTCCAGCAACCGAATCGCCCCAACACCCGTGACCTCCGCTGTGTATTCCGGCACGTCAAAAGATACCTTCACATGTGACTGCGCCCCCAGATTGTAAATCTCATTCGGCCTGACGGTCTTGAGCAGCCGATTCAGTGACGACGCGTCGTTGAGATCGCCCCTCGCCTTCCGCATCGCTCTCGTCTTCCGCCGCCGCACTTCCCTGTGTCGGTCAAAGGGATCTTTCGCATCAATCAATTCAAAACGTTTGTAACTAGTTGTTACGCCGTTTTGTTCCGATCTATTAAATGTGACATTAATAATCACTATATTCAAAAACACATGACATAATATACATTGTATATGACTATATGACAGTTTTTTAAACTAAACATAAATAACACTAAGTTATTAACAATCACATGACATTGTAAATATTGAAACGATATGAATCAAAAAACATAGAACCAACTGGCCCATTGTTTGTAGAGAGGCGCTTCCGACTGAACTTTTCTGTGATTGATACCACAATTTAAGTTATTGCAATAATTGATAATTATCGGTACCCGGAGGTTCAGTTGGTACATATTCCGAAAGAAACGGTGAAGAACAGACGAAGGTCGATTTCCTGGACTCTCCCGTTCCTGGCATTATTGATTCTCTCTTTGTCTACAATACCGGCCTTAGCCCAAGTTGCAATTACCCTCACCTGGCAAGACGATTTTCCCGATCATGACGGGTTCCATATCGAGAGAAAGACTGGCGTTGCTGGGACTTACTCGGTCATCGCCACTGTTCCATCCACCGTATTGACCTACACCGATTCCGGTCTCTCTGCGGGGGTTAACTATTGCTACAGGGTTAATGCGTACAACGACAACGGGAACTCACCCTATACGAACGAGGTGTGCCAAACAGACCAGGTTCTCACGGTGAGCAAGAGCGGTAGTGGTAGCGGCACAGTGACGAGCAATCCGGCCGGGATCAGCTGCGGGGCGACCTGTAGCGCGGGCTTTGCCAGCGGGACGATGGTCACCCTGACTGCGACCCCCAGCGGCGGGTCGACCTTCACCGGCTGGAGTGGCGGGGGATGCAGTGGGACCGGCCCCTGCACGGTGACCATGAGTGCGGTCCAGAACGTGACGGCGACCTTCACCCAAATAACGTATCCCTTGACAGTGACCGACGCCGGTACCGGCACGGGCACGGTGACCAGTAGCCCGGCCGGGATCAGCTGCGGGGCCACCTGCAGCGCCAGCTTTGCCAGCGGGACGAGTGTGACCTTGACTGCGACCCCCAGCGGCGGGTCGACCTTCGCCGGCTGGAGCGGCGGCGGGTGCTCGGGGACCGCCCCCTGCACGGTGACCATGAATGCCGCGCAGAGCGTGACGGCGACCTTCACCGCGACGAGCTACCAGCTCATCCTCACGAAGGCGGGCAGCGGCATGGGCTCCGTGACCTCCAACCCCGCCGGGATCG
>DATJQT010000034.1:0-1338 GCA_035505475.1 Vulcanimicrobiaceae bacterium | reverse complement strand
GATCGGATCGAGGGTACTACGGCGAGGCTCCGGCGAAGTGCCGGCGAGGCTACGGGGGCGCGAGCGGGCGGCAGTGGACGCTATCCCACCGATTACCCCGAAAACAGCCCGGTTCGTCCCTATATGCGCCATATAGGATATAGGGACGAAAGACAATTGGGTGCCTGCTCAACGGGTTTTCATCCTCAGTGGAATCCCCAGGGGAATGGGCGTTTCCACCGAAAACAGCGCAGAACTCCCGCGCTATTCCGGTTGTGCCGACGCTGCCGCGGCGGGCGGCTCGGCGTCTGGGCCGAGCTGTTTTTCCAGCGCTTTGACGCGGCGGAAGAGCTCGGGCAATTGCTGCAGGGCGATCATTTGCCGCTTCGCTTGCCGGTCGGGCTGGGCGGGCGTCCAAATCCATTTCTCGCCGTCGGGGATGTTATTCATCACACCGGACTGGGCGGCGACGGAGACCCGGTGGCCGATCTTGAGGTGGCCGGCCAGCCCGACTTGACCGCCGAGGATGACGTAATTGCCCAGCTTGGTGCTCCCGGCGATGCCACACTGCGAGACGAGGATGCAATTCTCGCCCACGGTCACATTGTGCGCGACCTGCACCAGGTTATCAATCTTGGTGCCTTTGCCGACAATGGTCGGTCCGAGGGCACCGCGATCCACGGTGACGTTCGCGCCGAGCTCCACATCATCGCAGATAATGACATTGCCGATCTGCGGCACCTTGCGGTGGATGCCGTTGTCGAGCACATAGCCGAACCCGTCCGAGCCGACCACGGTGCCGGAATGGATGCGCACGCGGTGGCCGATTTCGGTGCGGGGATAGAGCGTGACGTTGGGGAAGAGGTTGACGTCCTCGCCAAGCACGCAGTCGGCGCCGACGTAGTTGAGGCCCTGCAAGACCGACCGCGGACCAATCCGCGCCTTTTCCCCGACGATACAGTGGGGGCCGATGTGGGCGGTCGCGTCAATCCGGGCGCTGGCGGACACGACCGCCGTCGGATGCACCCCGGGGGCGAAGACCGGCTCGGGAAAGAACAGCGGCAGGACTTTGGCGAAAGCGACTCGGGCGTTGGGCACGCGGATCAGGGTCTTGCGGCTGGAAACGACGGGGCCATCCACGATGATCGCGGAGGCGGCGCTCTGCTCGGCGCGGGCAAAATAGCTCTCGTTCTCGGCGAAGGTCAGGTCGCCCGGCTGGGCGCGGTCGGCGGGGGCGAACCCATTGAGGACCAGCGACCCATCGCCCGCCACTTCACCGGCGAGCCGTTTGGCAATCTCAAGAGCGGTATAAGGCATAAGGTGTTGGCTCGGACAATCGCGGCCACTATAGGGCCCGGG